>NZ_OBEJ01000004.1 GCF_900215575.1 Natronoarchaeum philippinense
GCGAACGCCGAACACGGCTACGCCGCGTTGAACCTGCCCGGGACGGCCGATCCCGACGCGATCAAAGCGACCGTCGAACCGGTGGCGGACGCCGAAGCGCTGGTGATCGTCGGCATCGGCGGATCGGCGCTGGGCGCGGCGACGCTCGCCGACGCGCTCGACAGCGAGGTCGACACGTACGTTCTGGATAACGTCGACCCCGAGCACACGACCGCCCTGCTCGACGACCTGCCGCTGTCCGACACAGCTGTGAACGTCGTCTCACGCTCGGGAACGACCGCGGAGACGCTGGCGAACTTCCTCGTGGTTCGGGAGGCGTTCGAGACCGCGGGCGTCAACTGGACCGAGCGCACGGTTGTGACAACTGGTGAGGCGGGACCGCTGCGGGACCTCGCTCGCAAGCACGACCTGCCCGTGCTGAAAGTGCCCGACGGCGTCCCCGGCCGGTTTTCAGTGCTGTCGACGGTGGGGCTGGCTGCGGCGGCGATTCGGGGCGACGACCTCGACGCGCTGCTCCAAGGCGGCCGGGATGTGGCCGAGAGCCTTTCGGGGTCGCTGTTCGAGTCGCCGGCCTACGCCTACGGCGCGACGACCTACGCGTTAGACAACCGCGGCGCGTCGATCAACGCAATGATGCCCTACGCTGAGGGATTAGAGACCTACGCGGAGTGGTACGCCCAGTTGTGGGCCGAGAGTCTGGGCAAGGACGGACTGGGCCAGACGCCGGTACGCGCGCTGGGGGCGACCGACCAGCACTCTCAACTCCAACTCTACCGGGCGGGACCGCGCAACACGATGGCGACGTTCGTCCACCCGCGCGAGCGCGAGGACCGGGCGATCCCGGCGACCGACGTGGAGGGGCTGTCGTATCTCGGCGACGCCACGCTCGGGGAGCTACTGGACGCCGAATTCGAGGCGACGGAGGCCAGCCTCGCCGCGGCGGGCCGGCCCAACGTCCGGATCGAAATCGAGCGCGTCGACGAGCGCGGGCTGGGGCAGTTGCTGTATGGGCTCGAAGCGGCCTGCGTGCTGGCGGGTGAACTCCACGGCGTCGACACGTTCGTCCAGCCCGCCGTCGAGTGGGGCAAAAACGCCGCTCGCGGGCTGCTCGGCGCCGACGGACAGTTCGAGGAAGTCCGCGCCGTCGAGGACAAAGAGCGGTTGGTCGTCGAGTAGATCGGCCGCGCGTTATGATAAAGGGCGGACAGCTACTCCTCTGTGCCGTTGGTTGCTGCGAACTCGGCGATCGTCGTCCAGTCTGGGGGCGCCTCCATCGCACCAGTTGTCGTGGCTGAAAGCGCCGCAGACGCGTTTGCGAGGTCGACGATGCGACCCGGATCGGCCACGCCGCGGTCGAGTGCAGCGACCGTCGCGGCGACGAACGCGTCGCCGGCCCCGGTGGTGTCGACCACGTCCACGTCGAACCCGCTCCGTTCGACGAATGTGGGCTCCCACGGGGCGTCTTCGGTCGCAAACGCCGTCGCTCCTTCGCCACCGCGTGTGAGAAAGACCGTGTGCGGGCCATCCCGACACGCGGCTTCGCACCGCGCTTCGAGCGAATCCTGCTGGTAGCCAAGCTCGGCAAGCTCGTCGCCTGTCGCTTTGAGCACGTCTGCCATCCCGACCGCGTCTCGCAGCACGTCCGTCTCGTCGTCGTCCCACAGCTCCGGCCGCCAGTTCGGATCGAAGTAGACCGAACAGTCGGCCTCGCGTGCGCGTTCCAGCAGATCGAGCACGGCAGACCGGGCCGGCTCGGCAGCGAGCGCGACGCCGCCGACGTACACCCACTCGATCGCTTCGAGCGCGGTCGTCGGGACGGCGCCGGTTTCGAGTCGCGTGTCGGCGGTCCTGTCGCGGTAGAACGTGAACGACCGATCCCGTTCCTCGTCGTGAGCGACGAAGGCGAGCGTGGTCTTCGCGTCTGCATCCTGCTCGACGAAGCGGGTCGCCACACCGCGGTCCGCCAGCGTCTCGACGAGAAAGTCGCCGAAGGCGTCGTCGCCGACGCGGGTCCAGAACAGCGGATCGGCGTCGAACGCGGCGAGGCGTGCGGCGACGTTGGCGGGTGCACCCCCGGCGCGGCGCTGGAACGACTCCACGCCGTGAAGTTCGCCCGGCGTCTCGGGCAGCATATCGACCAGCGTCTCGCCGACGACGAGGAGCGAGCGCTCGCTCATTGTTCTCTCTCCACGTTCAAGTCGACCAGCGAGATGAGCGACCGGACCGGAACGTCGTCGACGCGGTCCATCCCACTTTTGTCGACGATGACGGCACAGCCGACGACGTTGCCGCCCTCGTTCTCGATCGCCTCGACCGTCTCGGTGATCGTCGTGCCCGAGGTGATCATGTCGTCGACGACGTAACAGTCGGCGCCGTCGACGGTCGAGAAGTTGTGCGAGAACGACCCGCTGTACTGGTCGATGTCCCCCTCCTCCCAGCGGTGTTTCCGCGGGGTGTAGGTGCTGAGATCGACTTCCAACTCGCTCGCAACGGCCGTCGCCACCGGGACGCCCGCCTTTTCGATGCCGACGACGAGGTCAGCAGGACCGTCCGTCGAGAGCACGTCGGCGAGCATTCCTCCGAGGTGGTCGAGCCGACGGCCGTTCTGGCCGACCGTGCTCCAGTCGATGTGGATGTCGTGTGGCGACTGGCTGCGGTCGGGCGGTGTCTCCGTGTCTGGCGTCGCGCGATCGATGAGCCAGCTCGACGTTTCGCGGGAGACGTTGAGTTCGTCTGCGATCTCGCCTTTCGAGAGTCCGCTCTCGGCCAGTTCCGCTGCTTCGGTGACGAGGCTATCGACGTTTTTCATGGATGAGGTGGTTGGGCTGTGAGTTCCGGTGGTCGGTCTGTTCGACAGTGCTGTGCGTCTGGGTGAGCATTTGGGTAAATGTCCGGATGCGTTGCTGTTGTAGCGGTGCGCGTGTCTTCATGTCTGGTAGGTCGCTGCCAGTTCGTTCAGTGCGTAGATGGCCCGGAGCATCTCGGAGCTGTTGCCCTCGTCGAACACCAGATCGTCGGTCTCGCGGACGAACTCCAGCACGTCCGTCGAGGCGTGTTCGGGGGCGGCACAGATGCCGGCCTCGGACTCGGTGAGCCAGCGCATGACTCTGAGGTCGCTCTTGCTGTCGCCCATCGCAACGGCGAACGGGTCGTCGATGCCGAGCACGTCGAAGGCGGCTTCGACGCCGGCGACCTTGTTGAGTTCGAGGCTGCCGATCTCGGCGGCGTCGGCCTCGTAGTAGGCCACGTCGATACGTTCGAGAAGCGACGTGACATCGTCCGGAACGTCTTCGAGGGCACACGTGGCCGTCTCCTCCCGGTCGGTGAGGACGCCGTCGATTTCGGGATCTGCGTCCGCGTAGAACGCCTTCGTCCACTGGCGGCCGTCGTCGCTGGGGTAGCCCAACTGCGTCGCAACGGCGTCGCCGAGCAGTTCGATCTGGTGGACCAGCCCCGCGTCGATGATCTCACGTGCGCGCTCGGAGCCGATCTTGAAGTTCGGCTTCACCGTGATGTTGAACTCGTTGCCCTGCAGGTGACAGTTCCGTCGGAGCTTCTCGGGCGCGTCAGAGAGTACACGCGAGCGAACGGCGTCGAAGATGTCGACGATCTCGTCGTCGAGCGATTCGTAGAGCAGGCGCTTCGTATCGGCGCCGTGTTCCGGCGTGAACACGCCGGTTCCGGCCTCGTAGACGATCGAGAGATTTCCGGAGTGAACGATCTCGCTGCCCAACCCCTGAATCATGAATCCCTTGACGTTCTCTAGGGTCTGGCCGGTACAGATCACGATCGGAACGCCCCGCTCGTGTAATTCGGTGAGGAAGTACAGCGCGTCCCGGGGAATCTCGTTGTCGGTCGTCGACGCCGACCGAAGCGTCTCGTCGACGTCGAGCACCAGCGCGTTGATCGGCCGCTCGTACTTGTTATACAGGTCGAGCGCCGTGAACGCCTGCGTCTCGGTCGCGTGGGCCGCAATCTCGGCGTACTCGTCACCGTTCGGGAAGCTACGGCGAATCTGGGTCTTCTGCTGGTCGAGGTCGTCCCGGACGGATTCCCACTGCTGCAAAGAGACCTGCGAGTCGAGCGGCGGAAACATGTTGACGAGATCCTGCCGCGCCCTGAGCGTCTCGGTGTCGACGCTGTCATAGAGCTCGTATAACTGGTGATAGACTTGCACGGAATCCTGTTTGCTCGGCAGCAAAATAAAAGATCCGTTACGGTATGGCGTCTCATGGCTCCCGCGTCAGTGCTTACTCGTATGCGCTATCAAGTTTCCACACCGCCAACTGTTCGATGGTCACGTCTCCGTCGGCCCACGCTTCGATGCCGACCGATCGGTCGTCCTCCGGATACAGTCGCGTAGTGACGCTTTTCAGGCCGTTCACGTAGACTTCGAGCATCGACCCGTCGAGGTACACGTGTAGGTCGAGATCCTCGCCGTCGAGGGCAATGTCGCCGCGATGGACCAGCGAGCTTCGCTCGGAGACTGCCGTTCGTGTTTCGATATTTCGAGTGCTGTGCTCGCGGTGGACGACGATCCGTCCCGTTCGCTCGTCGTAGTAGATGAAGGTCTCCTCGGAGCCATCGGGGGCAGCTCTGACCCGCAGGCCGTATCGCTGGGCGCCGCCGGACGCCATCGTCGTTCGGATTTCAGCTGTCGAACTTCCAACGCCGGCGAGCTCGTCGTTTGCCGACGAAAGGTCGGCGTCCTCGACGTGCGCAAGCCGCTCGGCACGGAGCGTCTGGAGCTCCTCGATCGGCTCGATGCCGAGCCGGCCGTCGTCACGCAGGAACAGGTGGAGGGGGAGGCCGCCGTTGTGCGCCCAGCCGGCGTCGTAGTGGTCCTGCGGTCGGCGTCCGTCCTGTGCGATCGTGAACAGGAGGCTCCGGCCGGTCTCCGGGTCGACCATGCCGTGTGGCCCGGTGAAGTGAAAGTCGCCGTAGTCGATCAGGCGGGGCGCCTCGTGATCGGGATCGAACCGACACGCCGCGGCGTCCCACTCGCCGAGCCAGTAGTACACCTCGACCTCGGCGGCCCCTTCGATCGGGCTGATGACGAGGACGTGCTTTTGAGCGCCCGTCTCGTCCTCACCGACCGGGAGCAAGACTGGGAGCTCCCAGACGTGACCGAGCTCCGGGTACTCCTCAGCGTCCGCGCTGTGGAGACAGCCACGGAACTCCCACTCGTCGAGGCTCGCGGACTCGTAGATCAGTGCCGCACCGCCACGGCCGTCATCGAATCCGGAGCCGACGAGGCAGTACCACGTCCCGTCCTCCCGCCAGACGTACGGGTCACGGAAGTCGTTGTCCCGCAGCCCGATCGAATGGGGTCGCTCGATGGCCGCCTCGTCGGCCTGTCGCCACGACGCCAACTGAGGGTCGTCAGGATTCTCTGGCCGCGCCGTCACGACGCGCTGGTCCGGCGTGCGATCCATGTCGCCCGCCGTGAAGAGCACGACTGGCTCGCCGTCGGCGTCGTGCGTCGAGCCGCCAGACCAGATGCCGTCGGGTGCGAGCCCGTCGATTTCGGGCGCAAGCGCTGGTCGGAGATGGCGCCAGTGGACGAGATCGTCGCTCACCCAGTGGCCCCAGTGGATGTTCCCCCAGTAGGGACCGCTCGGGTTGTGCTGGTAGAACAGGTGATACTGACCGTCGTGATACATCGGAGCGTGGGGCTCGTTCATCCAGTGGCCCGGCGGAATCGGGTGGTACTGCGGCCGATGTCGGTCGTCGCTGTACCGGGACGGATCGAGGGCGATCGTCTCGTACTCCAGTTGTGCCTCCTCGGCCGACGACTCGTAGCGCGCCTCGATGTCGGCGTCCTCGAGGGCTCGGTCACTAATTCGAAGCTCGTCGATCGCGCCGGCAAATCTGTTCAATTCGAACGCGTCGCCGACGGATTCTGTCTCGTTGTTCGCGCCGACCAGAACGGGAACGTCGGCAGGAACGACGGCGCTCTCGGCCTGGATCTGCTGCGACGCCACGCATTCACCGTCGACATGGAGTGCGAGCACGCCGTCGTCACCGTCGAAGACCGCCGCGACGTGCGACCAGTCGTAGCGTGAGAGCGGGTCGTCTGCTCGGACAGACTCCCAAGAGTTGCCCAGCCCGACCTGCAACGAGCAGCGGCCGTGCCCGTCGAGCCCGAACTCGAATCCCCGGTCGTCGTCGATGGCGTGGTTGCTGACGATAGCAGAGAGGCGTTCCGACGCCCGCCCCTCGAACGCCCGAGGCGCGATCCACGCTTCAATCGAGAGCGCCGCTGTCTCGCCATCGAAGAGTTGCTCCTCGTGTGTGAGTCCCGTCGAGTAGCCGTCGAACAGGAGGGCGTGCCCATCGACGCCGTCGATCCAGCGCGGATCGCTATCCGCTTGGAATCGCGCGTCGTCGAACGCGTGCTCGACGGCGTTCCGGCGTCCGGACACGACCTCCTTGGCGGTCGATCCCGTCCCCTCGTCGAACGGCCAGTGTGCCACGGTGTCGGCTACGTCGCTCTCGTCACGGTCGACCATACTGTCACCCGATGTGCCGCGAGCATAAAGATTCCTTTCGGCAGTCGAATCCACCGAGCTCGGACTAGCGGTTGCTGACCGCACAAACTACTATACTCCTCTGGTCCATCGGCGAGTACATGAGCGGTTACGAGGACCTAGACGAATCGGAAATCCGCAACTCGTTGCAGCGACACGTCGACATGTCGGAGTACGAGTCGCAGGTGTATCTCGCTCTCGTACAGACTGGCAAGCAGTCGATGCGGGATCTATCTGAGACGAGTGGCGTCCCCAAACAACGCGTCTACGACATCGTCGAGGAACTCAGAGAGCAGGGGTTCGTCGAACTCGACGACAGCTATCCCAAGAAAGCCTACGCGGTCGACCCGACGAAGACGCTCGGGCCGATCCAGACGCACGTCGAGCAGGTCCAAGACGCGCTCGAAGAGTTCCACAAGTCGGTGTCCGATGTCGACAGCGGCGTCGCCCAGTTCCGGAACCGGTCGACGATCGAGAAGTACATCACGGAACTGGTCGACAGCGCGGAGCGAACGATCTTCCTGATGACATCGATCGACCGGCTGCGGATCGTCGAGGACGCGCTGCGAAACCACTCCGACGTGCAGATACGGGTCGTTCTCACGGGACTCGACGAGGGACACGTCGTCGACGACCGGATCGAACTGAACAGCCCGATTCGGGAGTTTGCCGACTACGTTCGGGGAACGGTTCGGAGCGAGCCGCTCGTCCTCAGCGTTGACCGGAGCGCGGGATTCTTCTGGCCGACCGCCGACAGCCCGCGACAGCGGCCGCGAGAAGGGTTTTACGTCACCGACGAGGATCTGTCGTTCCTGTTCGATCGGTTCCTCTCGGACACGGTCTGGCCGCTGGGCTATCCCGTCAATCCCGAACAGCGGCGCTCCACGTCGCTTCCCCAGCGGTACTACCGGATCCGTGACTGCCTTGCTGATCTCGAAGTGCTCACCGACTCCGTTCCCCTCCGGACGTTGACGGTTCGGTTCGAGGGGTACAACAACGTGTCCGGGGAGCAAATCACCCGAGACGGACGCCTCGCGGGCTTTTACGCCTCGGAGTTCGACGACCGCGCCTACCTCGAAGTCGACCTCGTCGAGGGCGACAGCGGAACCACCCGGACGGTGACGGTCGGCGGCTGGCACTCCCGCCGCGAGGATTTCATGGCGACGAGCATCGAACTGGAGAAACACGAGGACTGGTCGGCCGAAGAGCTCGACGACGAAACGCTCGACCACATCGAGGCCTGCCGGAGAGAGCTCCCCGCCGAGATCGACGCCGGCGATGCCATCGTGGGGTTCGACGGCTACATCGACTACATCCGGTCGCTTGTCGGCGAGCGAAAGAGTCCGCGGATGTACGACGAGATCAACGAGTTCGACACGCTGCGCGAGATGGTGACGAGGGCGTCAGCACAGGATAAGACGCTCCAGTTCGAGTGGGTCGAAAGCAAGCGACTACCGGGCGGACACACTGCACACGTCGGGCAGGTGCTCGATACGGTCGGCTACGACGCGCAGCTCGTCGGCTTCTTCGGCCAGCCGATCCGCGAGGAGTTCAGCGAGGTCTTCGAAGAGGACAATCTCCTCAGCCTCGGCCCGCCGACCGTGACGGAGTACCTGCAGTTCGGCGACGGAAAGATGCTGTTCACCGACTCGGGCGGCCATCAGGCACTGAACTGGGAGACGCTACGGGAGTACGTCCCGTTGGAGACGCTGGCCAACCGGCTCGACGGATCGGACATCGTGAGCATCGGTGGCTGGGCGCTCATTCCGGAGATATCGACGATCTGGGAAGGCATCTACGAGCAGGTGTTTCCGCGGCTGTCGTCGCCGCCGAACGACATCGTCGTCTGTACGAGCGACGTGGATCACCTGACCGAGACGACGCTACGTTCGGACCTAGAGTCGCTGGGCATCCTCGACGACGCCATCCCCGTGACGGTCGTGACGACGAGCGAGCAGGCGGCGCATCTGGGTGATGTTCTCCTGTCCGGTGAGCAGGGCAAACGTGCGCTCCAAGCCACCGCCGAATCGCTCCGGAACGAGATCGGTGTGTCGCGGTTCGCGGTGACATCGGCGAAGGAGTCGGTCCTCGTCGGACCTGAGGGGAGCCAGCGGATCCGGTCGGCGCTGATTTCGGACCCGGCGGAGGAAGGAACGTTTGAGGACCACTTCAGCGCGGGCATCGCGCTGGGGCGTGCGGAATCGCTCTCGGATACGTCGACGCTCGCGCTCGGAAGTGCCGTGGCGAGTTATTTCAAGCAGCACCAAGAGACGCCCTCGCTCTCGGAGATCCGGACGTTTCTGGACACGTACGAAGATCAGGGAGCAGCCTGAGACGACCCCATTTCTCGCGTTTCAATAGCACGCCAAAACGAGACCTGACCGTTGGCGTCGAAAAGAGGCAGGAGACAACGGTTCTCGAAGGCGGCCAGCGACAGTCCGCTCTTCAGCGGCTCGTGACCACGAGGATGCTCCAGAGCGCGATGATGAGCAGGAGACACATACCGAGCACGACTGCCGTCGCCCCGATCAGCCCCGAAATCTGGTGGGCGAGTTTCGTACTGTCGGTCATCGGACCGGCCGCAACGTCGATCACAGCCCCGATCGTCGCCAGAACGACGGTCGCTCCGAACGTGTACACCAGCGCCTGATACTGGTCGAGCAGGATGCGTAGCCGACTGCGTTCGCGGGACTGCTCCGTGCCCCACTCGGCGTCGTCCACGCTCATCGGTCGTCCCTCCCTTCGTCGCCGGAGCGGTCGTCTGCGACGCGCTCTCCGCCGTCGGGGGCAGCCCGCTCTTCGGGGGGCTGGTCGGGGCCGAAGATGCTCTCATCGCCGTCGGCGCCGTCGAGCGGTTCGCTGTCCCAGTAGGGGTGATCGCCGTCACACTCTCGGAAGCAGGCGATCTCGTGGTCGTTGCCCGAACTCCCGTCTGCCGGGTCGAGCGACGGACACTCTTGGGTGCAGTGTTCGCGCGCTTTCGGACAGCGCGTCTGGAACGGACAGCCGCTCGGCGGGTCGACGGGATCCGGAATGTCGATGCTTCGGACCGGAAGCTCTCCCCCGCCGTCGTCGGGATCGATGTCCGCGGTCGACCAGCGGAGGATCTTCGTGTAGGGATGACGCGGGTTCTGGATGATCTCCTCGGCGGGCCCGATCTCGACGACGTTCCCGAGGTACATCACGCCGATCCGCCCGTCGACCTTCCCGGCGAGATACCGCGCGTTCTCGAAGTTGTGCGAGATGAACAGATAGGACGTGTCGAACCGCTGTTGCAGTTCGAGCATCAGGTCCATCATCTCGACGCGCAGGGACACGTCGAGCGCGCTCACCGCCTCGTCGGCGAGGATGAGGTCGGGGTTCATAAACAGCGCGCGAACGAGCGCGACGCGTTGTTTCTCGCCGCCTGAAAGCTGGTGGGGGTAGCGCTCGGCGTAGTCTCGCGCCGGCGAGAGCCCGACGTAATCGAGCATCGCAATGATCCGTTCCCGGCGGTCCTTGAACGTGAGTTCCTCTTGGGCCTGCTTGAGCGGCGTCTCCAGAATCTCCTGTACGCTCCGATTCGGGTTCAGCGAGCTGCCGGGGTCCTGATGGATGATCTGAAGCGACGAGCGGATCTCGTCGTAGACATCGTCGCCGTCGTCACGGGCGTCCCAGACATCGGTGCCGCGGTGGGAAACGGTGCCGTCGGTCGGCCGTTGGACGCCGATCGCCGTCTTCCCGAGCGTCGTCTTGCCACAGCCGGACTCGCCGACCAGCGCGACCACGTCGTTCTCGTAGATGTCGAGGTCGACATCGTTGACGGCGTACACCGTGTCGGTGTCACCGGTGAGTTTCGACCGAAGCCCCGAACTCTGTTCGAAGTGGACGTCCACGTCATCGAGCGAGAGCACCGGATCCTCGGACTGGTGTCCGGTGACGGCGTCCGTTTCGACGTCTTCGAGACTCTCCGTCGGGTTGAAGGGGATCTCTTCGCGTGCCTGCTCCCAGTGATGACACGCCGTTTCGTGATCCTCGCCGGCCTCGAAGAACGGCGGATCTTCCGAGCGACACTCGTCGGTCGCAAGGGGACACCGGGACGCGTAGCGACAGCCCGCCGCCGTGTCGACGGGATCGGGCGCCTGTCCCTCGATCGGCGTCATGGCATCCAGCGGCGTTTCGAGATTCGGGACGGCGTTGAGCAGATCCCGCGTGTAGGGGTGTGCAGGGTCGCGCAGGATCTCGTCGGTCGGCCCGACCTCGGCCATCTGGAAGGCGTACAGGACGCCGATGCGGTCGGCCAACCCGGCGACCAGCGGGAGGTCGTGAGTGATAAAGACGACCGTGAGGTCGTAACGCTCCTGTAGGTCTTCGAGGAGGCTCAGGATCGACCGCTGCATCAGCAGGTCCAGCGCTGCGGTCGGCTCGTCCATCACCAGCACTCTCGGTTTCAGCACGAGCGAGAGCGCGATGAGCGCGCGCTGTTGCATCCCGCCGCTCAGTTCGTGGGGGTACGCGTCGAGCACACGATCGGGGTCTAGGTGAAGTTCCCGTAACAGTTGGCGGGCGTGGTCCATCCCGTCTTTGAGGTTGTGGTTGTGGGCCTTCAGCGTCTCTGTGAAGTGGTCACGGATCCGCTGGGTCGGGTTGAACGAACTCATCGCCCCTTGGAACACCATCGAAATCTCCTTCCAGCGATACTGCTTCAGCAGATCTTGGTCGGCGTTTGCGATGTTGACCGGATCGCCGTTTTCGGGGTGGTAGATCACCTCTCCGGAAAGTTGGCCCGGATCGACCACCGCGTCCAGCAGCGCCGAGGCGAACATCGACTTCCCGGAGCCGGATTCCCCGACGACGCCGAGGATCTCGTTCTGCCGGATGTCCATTGACACGTTGTCCAGAACGCGCGATGTCCCGCGTTCCATCTCGAACTCGACCGAGGCGTTTCGCACCTCTATGATCACGTCCTGATCGGCCGATTCCGTGTCGGTTGTGCGCTGTGCGTCGTGTTCGTGCGTGTCGTAATCGGAACTCATGGTTGCCTCCTCGCGTGTGGCGAGTAGCTTGCTGGTGATACTCGATGCACTGGTGCGGCCGTCATTTCGACTCCCCTCCTTCGTGCCGATCACGTACTCTGACGTTGACGACCCGATCGAGACCCTGCGAGAGCATGATGAGCCCCCACGACAGGAGCACGATCGTCAGAAGTGGCCACAGCACTGTGTAGTACAGCTCCGACGACGTGACCGCGCCAGCGTCGTACGCTTTCTGCAGCATCACTCCCCAGTTGACTCCCTCGACCGGGAGGACTCCGAGGAAGTACAGCGCCACGGAGTTGAAGATCACGCCGCGACCCGACATCACGAAGTTGACGAGGATGAGCGGGAGTAGCTGGGGCGTAATGTCTTTGCGCATGATCGTGCCCGAGGAAACGCCCATGATCCGCGACGCTTCGACGTACTCCTCCTCGCGGATCGTGAGCACCTGCGATCGAAGCGATCGAGCCGTTCCGGCCCACGCGTTGATCGACACGAGGATGCCAACGAGAATCGGGCTAGTGGGTTCCCAGATCGCCCCAACGATGATGATCAACGGCAGCCCCGGAATCATCATGGCCGTGTCGGTTAGCGTCATCATGATCTCGTCGACGCGACCGCCCTTGTAGCCCGAGATGATCCCGACGGCCGCGCCGATACCCGTCGCAAACACCGCACCGCCGATCAGCATCAACAGCATGTCCGGCGTCGCGTGGATCAGCACTGCGAGGATGTCCTGCCCGAACTGGTCGGTCCCGAGAGGGTTCTCGCCGGCGTACGACGGGCTGTCCCACTTGCCCCCGTCTTGGTACGTCGGAGGAGCGGTGGTGTACACACCGACTGTCCCAGCATAGACGAACCCGAGCAGGACGAGGAATCCAGCCTTGAATCGCCAGTCCGACCACGCCAACAGGAACGTCTCCCAGTACCCCCGGAACTGCTTGGCGAGCCGGTCCCAGCGAGAGACGTCCTCGACAGAGACGCTCCCGAGCGGGATGTCCGACGACTGCACGTCCCCGCCGTCGGCCATCGGATTCCGTTCCTCGTCAGTAGGCTTCACTCTGATCACCTCCTGCGCCCGCTCGTGGGTCGATGAGTCCGTACGTTAGGTCTGCGACCGAGACGGCGATGACCACCGCGACGGAGATGATGAGGAAACCACCCATCATCAGCGGGTAGTCGCGGGCCGCGATCGCGTCGAAGAAGTAGAATCCGACACCGGGGTATCGGAAGATGTCTTCGAGGATAATCGAACCGCCGAAGATGAACCCGATCTGGATGACGAAGCCGGTGTAGATCGGAAGAATGGCGTTCCGGGCCACGTACTGGTTTGCGATGCGACTCGTGGGGAGCATCCGCAGTCGCGCGACGCGGATGTAGTCCTCGCCGAGGATTCTGATGCTGTTCGACCGCATTGCGAGCGTCTGCACGCCGAACCCGGTGACGATGACCGAAAGCATCGGCAAGGTCGCGTGTCGCAACAGATCGAGGATGTAGGGAATGTTAAAGCCCGGCGTGACGCCGAGACTCGTCCGGCCGGAGAGCGGATACATCCCCAGATTGGTGACGAAAACCGCAATGAGGATGATCGCCGCCACGTAGTACGGCACCGAGTTCAGTACGATGGCGATAGTGCTGATCGCCGAATCGAAGCGGCTGCCCTCCTTGTAGGCCAGCAGTGCGCCGAGCGAAATGGCGATGGCGAACGTCACGAGCATCGCCGTCCCGAGGACGAACAGCGTCCACGGGATCGCCTCCGCGTAGATCTGTGCGACAGGCTCGTTGTAGTACGTCGACTCGCCGAGATCGCCCTGCAGGACGTTCGTCACGTAGTTCCAGTACTGGACGTAAATCGGCTCGTCCGGTTTGACGCCGACGTAGGCCTGAACCAACTGGTCGACCTGTTCGGCGGGCATATCCGGATTCTGCTTGCGGAGCTTCGCGCGCATGTAATCCACGGGCCCACCGGGCATCAGTCGCGTGAGACCGAACGTGATCGAAATGACCAGTACCAGCGTCACGAACGACCGTATCACGCGTTTCACGTAGTAGTTCACGCGCACCACCTCTCGATCGTATTTTTCACTCTCATAGTGCTAGCAGTTGTGACAGGCGTACCCAAATGTCGAAGTTGTATATAGTTAACGATCATCTGTATCAGTCCAGACCCGCTTCGGTACCGAAGGAGGCTTCGGCCTCTGAATTGCGGACAGCCGCCTGATTGAGCGTCCAGACGTCGCCGGAGTGGAGATCGACATTCCCACCAATCGCTCGAAGCGCGACACCGGTGCTGTCGGGACGAGTCGGATAGATACGGCTGCTCACGCAGGTGCGGCCGTTGACGAACACTTCCACGACGGATGCGTCGACGAGGACGCGCAGGTTCACGACGCCGTCGTCCGTCTGGGGTGCCTCGTCGATAGATTGTGGCTCAGCGCTCGCGGCGTCTGACAGGCTGGAGTCATCACGGTCGACGATCAATTGGTCGTCATCCGTGTAGCGGATCGGCGTCCGTTCCTCGCCGTCGTCCGAACGGGCGACGACGAGCTCGAACGCGTCGGCGTCGCCGAGTTCGAACTCGAGTTTGATCTCGAGCGCGTCGCCGCTTGCCTCGTCGCAAAGCAGCGGTTCGTCAGGAGCGAGCACCTGACCGTCCACCGCCGTTCGATCATCACGAAGTCGTGCGATTTCCTCCGCGGGCCGTACTTCGAGCGAGCCGTCCGCCGAGAGCGAGAGCGACCGCGGGACCGACATGACGCCGGACCAGCCGGCGTCCCACTGTGCGGAGTCGCTGCGGTCCTCACGGATCCAACCCCACGAGAGGTACCGGTCGCCACCGTCGGAAATCGACTGCGCAGCGTAGTAGTTCCCGTGATCGAGCGTCCCGGAGTCCTCCCGGTCGAAGGACTCGCCGTCGAACGTCCCGAGGAAGTACGCGACCTTGTCGTAGTTCGAAACCTGCAGCATCTGTCTGTCGCCGAAATCGAGCAGTTCGGGACACTCCCAGATCGGTCCGTCCTCCTCGCGGTCGCCGATCAGAATCGGGCCGACATAGGACCAGTCCAGCAGGTCGTCGGACCGGTACAGCAGCGCCGTCCCGCCGCCGTCCTCGGTCCCGGAGCCGATGAGGTGGTACCAAGTGCCGTCCTGCTTCCAGACATCGTGGTCCCGGAACTCGGCGTTCCAGTCGTCGTTCGAGAGGATGGTCGGCTGTTCGGGGGGCTCATCGATGATCGGGTTTCGCTCGGACTTCACCCAGCTGTTCAGATCGCTGTCAGCCGCGCGAGCAAGGCAGGGGAGTTGGTCACGGCCGTCGCCGCCGGTGTAGACGAACGTTGGAACGCCATCGTCGTCGAGCACCGTACAGCCGGACCAGCAGCCGTGCTGGTCGGGACCGCCAACGTCGGGTTCCAGAGCGACGGAGCGGTCCTCCCAGTGGACGAGGTCCTCGCTCACCGCGTGTCCCCAGTGGATCGAGCCGTGATAGGGACCGGCCGGATTGTACTGGTAGAACAGATGGTACTCCCCGTCGTGCTTGACGAGGCCGTTCGGGTCGTTCATCCAGTTTGCCGGCGGTGCGAAGTGATACGACGGTCTGTGCGGATCGTCCTGTAGATCTGCCCGGATCTGGGCCAGTTCCTCGCCGGTTCGAGGGCGAGCGTACGCCGCAGTTTCGCCCTCGGCGACGCGTTCGATCGCGCCGCGCAGGACGTTTTGTAGCGGTGCGCGGTACTCCGAAGGCACTCCATCGAACGAGAAATGCTGTCCGATGCCGACGGCGGTGCCGGCTCCGACCTGCCAGCCGATCACACTGTTTTCCTGTGGAATGTCCTCGTCGCCGACCGTCGCACTTGCGAGCACTGTCCCATGCTTGGGGACCTGCTTCTCGTATGCGACTTGCGGAGACGCTTCGCTTCGGGAGGGCTGCGTATGAACGCGAGTCCCGTCGCAGTAGTCGAACACCGTATCTTCGGTAAATCGCGATCCGATCAAGAATCCAGCGGGGCGTTGACCCCACTTGTGGACTGGTTTGTACGTCTCGTCGACGAGATCAGGCGATCGTGGGTCGATCTCCAACGCCTCGACGGCAGTGAGTCCGTACAGACTCAAGAGGAGCCCGCCGCCGTCGTCGAGATACGATGTCACGGCGTCGGCTGCCCCAGCCGGGAGCGTATCGCCCGAGAGAGGAGAATCACGGTGCCACCAGAGCACATCGAACGATGATAGCGAGATCCCGTCGGCCAGCTCGTCGAGCAGCACGCGATCGACAGTCGCAGTTTCCCGTGCGGCGTCGAGCGCCGCACGTTGCTCATCCGTCAACTCTCCCGAGGTTAGAAACCCCAGGCGCGGGGAGTCTTTCAACTCCTCGTCCTCAACTTGCATACCTACTACACCGGGCACCTTATACAAAAACGTTTTGGAAATATAAAACAACTATCCGTAAAGAGGCTCATAACGACCTGAAACGCAGATATAGAAATCTTGGTTGCTATTTTTATATTCTAGTCGGGGCTATCAAGCCGCTATACCGGAGAGCTGCTCAAGCCCGATGGCAAGCAGCGTGGTCGAGCAGCCGACGTAGCTATCCGGAACGGCGATCACTCGCTGGGAGTCGGGTACCCCTGTCGGACAGGCCAATCCTGCACGCTCGGCGTCTGCATGATCGAACTGTCGGCGTCGGGCCAGCTCCAGTCCCCAGTGTCGTAGTACTCGGAGGCGATGTACAGCGTCCACGGGCCCCAAGAGGCGTCCATCCAGTTCCAGAACCACGCGAGCTCTTGGATGTGCGGGCGCTGTTCCTCTTTGGACTGACCGCGAGCGATTGCCTGCAGGTGATCTCTGAGGTTGACCTCCCGGAGTTCACCCTCGGGCTCCCCGATCGGCGGGACTTCCATGATGAACTCGCTCGTTCCTTCACCGTTCCACTCAGAAGCGGACGGAACGCCGAGGGGATACGCGGTCACCCACGCTTCGTTGATGAGGTGGTTCTGGAACCCTTCGTACGGGAGCGGTGCAGACTGTCCGACCCACCAGTTTGTGAGGTCGTAGTTTCGCTGCGGGATCGTCTGGCCGAAGTACGTCGTAGCTTCGACGATGATAGCTTCGGTCTCGACGCCGAAGTTGCTCAGGATTCGCGAGGCAGTCTGGGTTCGGTTGCTGTGGAACCCGGCGTCTCGGAAGGTGAGCGTGAACTGCTCGCCGTTGGGCTTGTACCACGTGCCGTCCTCCCGAGTGAACCCTTCACCGCGGAGGAGTTCGGCGGCGCGCTCGGTCCCGCCGTCGAACTGCATGAACTGGTCTTTGACGTCGCCGAGCCACTCGTTGATGAGCGGCTGAGACATCCCCGCCGAGAGGTTGACCGCCTCCTTGTTGACATCGGAGAGCGGTAGGTTCTGCATCAGCGTATCGTGGCGCGCGCGGAGCACGTTCGAGAGCGCCCAGCGCACTCGCTGGTTGTCCAGCGGCGCCCGTCGGCAGTTGAACGAAATCGACTCGCCGCTGTGGCTGTAGAATCTGACGGACTCGTAGTTGTCCGGGATCTGGTTGGCCTGCGACGAGTTGAACGCCACGTTGTGAAGCGCGTCGACTTCGTTGTTGCGTAGCGATCGGAGTTTCTCTTGGGGCCCCTGAAGCGGCAGCGCCTCCATCGTGTCGAATTCGATGTCGTCTGCCGAAATGTGGGGGTTCTCGTAGTCCTCGTACTTTTCGAGGAGCAACTGATTGGCGGTCGCCTCAGACGGTATGAACGGGCCGTTGCCGAGCCCCTTCTCTTTGACCTCCTCGAGCGAAAAGCTCGTTTCGGCGAGCTCCTGAAGGATGGCACTCCGATCCTCGTCAGATTCGGCGCTTTCCATCCGTTCGAGGTAGTCTCTGAATACGTCGAATTTGAACTTCCAGTTGGTCGGCGCGTCGCCCATCCCGAACAGGGCGTTCTCGAATAGGCGAGTGTCGATCTTCTCAGCAAGCGTCATCTCGACTGTGTGCTCGCCCGTCTGTTCGACGCCGTCGAGGAACTCCCAGACGCCGTCGTTGTTCACCTTGCGCCAGCGCATCTGGCCGACGAAGTCCTCGGCTGTGTACGAGTCGCCGTTGAACCACGTGTAGCCATCGTAGAGATCGAACCGGACGGTCGCTCCCGACTGCACCGTCGAGGGGTACTCCCAGTTCTCGACGAGCAGGGGCACCCACTGCTCCTCGTCGGCGTACCATCGGGCGCCCTGTTCGAAGATGATCTTGTTCAGGACGCCAGGTGTCTGTTGCCCGTAGGGGTTGTAGTTGATCTGGTTCGGCTGGTTGCCCATCTCGACGCGAAGTCGGCTCGAATCGGAGCTGTCACTGCCGCTTCCGAAACAGCCGGCGAGAGAGGCCGCACCAGCGCCTGCGATACCTTTCAGCACCTGCCGACGGTGGGAGGCTGCACGCTCCCCACCGTCGCCGGGGTTGTCGGCTGACATACCAATGCCACCTTCTGGTTTGTCATACTTATACATTTGGGAACAACAGGGTGAGAGGATGTTCGAGGTGGCGTGGCCGAGAGTAGCAAAATGCGTCGAACACCGTGCAGAGACGTGCAGCCGTTAGAGAGGGCCAGCACGGACTTGCGTACGACTGCGGTAGCACGTCGGTGCCGTGCCGGTCGAAGACGAAATGAAGTGAGCCAGTAGCCAGCCGGTCGGACATTGGTGCGCTAGAATAATATTCACAGTGGCAGTGAACAAAAGTGAATATAATCAGATAGGATTCTTCCGATACAGAGTGAACTCGGAGTTGCACAGCGAATTTCTATGCGTACGGATCTCAAACAACAGAATCCATCTTCATTATCGAAAAGGAAGATTATGTACTGGGAGGGATAGATGTGTTCACTCCGAGGAGAAATCCTCTCAGAAGTGCCATCGAGCTGTTGGAGATTACGGGCATAACAGTGTAAGCCAGAGTACCGAGCAGAGAGTCGGTTCAGAGATGGCTAGCCGGCGGAACGCCACGAGTATCGCCCCAACCAGTGGCACCAGTACACTGCGATACAGAGTGACAAGCCTTTTATTTTCTCGACAGAAAGCACGGCTATGAACACGTTCAAAAATCGGTTTTGGGAGCGCGTCCGGGACTACGAGTTGGTCCTCCAGTTGTTCTTCGTGGCGGATTTGCTGTTTCTCGTACTTGCCCTTGTGACGTATCCATTCGTCGAGTCCGGTTCCGCCGCCCACGTGCTGGTAGTGCTCGATCTAATCATCTTCGCTGTGTTGCTCGTCCCACTGGCATACTTGCTGTATCAGTGTCGCAAGCGACAGTTGCAAGAAGAACGGCTGTAAAGGACACGAACGGAGGATCCGATTGCGGTGTGGTGAGCGACCGGGGGAAAAGTGATCGGCCATCGACAGCGAGAGAAAATTACAAACATACGAACGTAATATAGTGTTCCGAGACGAGTGAGCAATCGGTACGCTGGTCGTTCAGCGACGATTGCATGCGGCCCGTCGTTTCGTGTTGGCTTTCGAATCGGCGTCCCCAATCGATCAGTCTCGAGCGGCTCAGTTGAGTCGAACGGAAAGCGTGACCCCGACGCTGCTGGTGACGCTCAGATACGTCGACATCGATATTAATTACCAATTCTTGTCATTATATGCATTTTGAACTATTCAGTTATGAGAATTCTCGGGTATCATTCACACGATCCGAGAAGCGGGATAGTACAGGCGTCTCATTTTCTCGTCGATCACGTCCAGTGTATATCGGTTGCACTACGTTGAGCGACGTTCCGATGGGAATCCTTTGCATAGACGCCAAGCTCTATCGGACGTATGTGTCGGAGTTTGCGACGCCGACCACGGTGCATGCTGGCCACTACACAACGTCTTCAGGGTCGGCCTCTTCGAGCATGACACAGAGCCCAGCCGAAATTGTCCTTTCCTGTGAACACATTTTGCATAGTGACCGGTCCCCGTTAAGTTCAGATTTTCGAACGGACTCGACGTACGGTGCACAGTTCAGGGTAGAACAATCACGTGCCGTGTGATACGTCTCTCCGGGCCTCGTAACGTACACACGTTCGTTCTCGTATTCTTTTGTCATGTTATCTCAGTTCACTTTCCCATGTTGCTATCACAGGGGGTAGAGCACGCTACATACTCATCAAACATATAGTTTTGGCCTCGAAAAATCATGATGGGAAATTACGGCGTGCTATTGAGAGAATCACTGGACGAGTGTTTGGTAGATCGGGCTGTACGAATAGCTACTCTGCTGAGAAAAGTCGATACAAACTGGAACCGGAGACGCTGCAGTTATTTCTCGTGGTCGCGCTATCGAGGAGCGGGGGCAGTGAGGCGAGGTTCAGGACGCGTGAGCGACGCCGTAATCAGTAATCCCGGAGGTTCACCTCGACCCGGTTTTTTGCGGCTCGCAGCCGATCCGGCAGTGTTTCTCGGTACCAGTCGTCGGTCATCTCGGCTGCGGGACCGGAGAGACTGATCGCACCCACGACAGCGTCGTCGGGCCCGAACAGCGGCACGCCGACACAGCGAAGACCGCGGCCGTACTCCTCCTCGTCGAACGCGACGCCACGCTCGTGAATCCGATCGAGTTCCTCTCGCAGTGCCGCCCGCTCAGTGATCGTCTGGTCGGTGTACCCGACAAGGTCGATCGAATCGAGCAGTTCTTCGCGTCGCTCGGTCGACACGTGAGCGAGTATCGATTTTCCGGTCGCCGAACAGTGCAGATCGTGGGTTTCTCCGGCTCGCGTCGAAAAACGGATGTCGTCGCTCCCGCGGGATCGGTACAGGTACACGCCGTCTCCACGCTCCTCGACGGCGAGGTTGCCGACGAGATCCGTCCCTTCGACAAGATGTTCGATTTGTGGCCGCGCAACCTCGAACAGACCGGTCCGCATTCGCGTCGTCTCCCCGATTCGGAGAAACTGTAGGCTAAGCCAGTACTGCCCGTCCTCACCAACGACGTATCCCTGCTGTTCGAGCGTCGTCAAGTGGTTGTGGGCAGTGCTCTTCGAGACGCCGACCGCGTCGGCGATCTCGGTTACGCCAGCCTCGCCAGACTGTTCGAGATACTCCACGAGCGAGAGGAGCGTCTCGACCGAGCCGACGGGTGCATTTGAGCGGTCCATGTTGGCCTCTCTTTGTCTCCCCGGTAATTGTAGTTTGCCCACGATCGCGTTCTGTATATCAGAACAGATCGGCGGCCGCCCCCGACACTCGGCGTGAACAGCTGTCATTGGTGTGGTGTCGTTGCTCACGCTCGGACTACTTTACAAAAATAACTTTGTAATCTCTCGGCCCGGAAGTCCGTTCGGGCTGTCGAGTCTGTTCTGCTTTGCAGAACAGTTGTTTTGGGGCAGGAAGAGCCCTCACGATACGAGGAACTCACGGGTACCGGAGGGAAAGACTGCAGACAGCGGCCAGAAAGACGATCGTCGGGCGTCAGTAATTGAGATACACCGTCTTACTCGTCGTGAAGAAGTCCAGCCCGGCGTCGCCTTGCTCGCGCCACGTCTCGCTCGAGGAGTTTTTCATGCCGCCAAACGGTACGTGGAGTTCGAGGCCGGTCGTCTTCTCGTTGATCTTCACGACACCGGCTTCGACGTCGTCGACGAAGCGGTTGGCCTGGGAGAGATCGTCCGTAATGACGCTCGCTGACAGTCCGTACTGGCTGTCGTTGGCAATCGCGACCGCTTCATCGAAGTCCGAGACAGGAATGACGGAGACGACCGGCCCGAAGATTTCCTCTTGCGCGATCGTCATACTCGACTCGACGTCGCTGAAGACGGTCGGTTCGACGTAGTGGCCGTCGGCGTCGAGATCGGGAACGCCGCCGCCCGTTTCGAGCGTGGCTCCTTCTTCGTTCCCGACTTCGATGTACTCAAGCGTCCCTTCGAGTTCGGACTCGGTCACCTGCGGCCCCATGTCGGCTTCGAGGCCGGGACCGATCTCGAGATTCTCCGCATACTCGACCAGTCCGTCGACGAACTCCTCGTAGACTGATTCGTGGACAATCGCCCGCGAGGTCGCAGTACAGGCCTGTCCGGTGACGCCGAAGGCGCCGCTACCGACGATATCTACTGCTTCGTCGATGTCGGCACTCGATGTCACGACTGCTGGGTTCTTTCCTCCCATTTCGAGTTGGATCCGCGCGCCGGTTTCGGAGGCGGAGTCGCGGACGATCTCGCCGACCGCCGAACTGCCGGTGAACGAGATCGCGTCGATCGCTTCGTGTGACGTGATCGTCCCGCCGACCTCGCTTCCGGAGCCCGTGACGACGTTGAAGACGCCGTCTGGTAGTCCGGCCTCGTCGAGACACTTCGTCAGTTCGTGGACGACGGTTGGCGCCTGCGACGCCGGTTTTAGTACGACTGCGTTGCCGGCAGCCAGCGCCGGAGCGGCCTTCCAGGTCGGGATAGCGATGGGGTAGTTCCACGGCGTGATGAGGCCCACGACGCCGACAGGCTCAGTCACAGTTCGCAGGCGACTGTCCCGGCCGCTGGGCGCCTTGGCATCGCCCGCGAGATCACTGGCCTTCTCGGCGTAGTAGTACAGGATATCGACAGCGCGCTGGACCTCGCCGGACGCTTCCGCGAGTGCCTTGCCTTCTTCGCGGGTCAGCGTTTCGGCGACATCGTCCGCTCGGTCCTCCAAGAGTCCAGCGGCGCGGCGAAGGATTGCACCCCGTTCGGGACCGGGCGTGTTCGCCCACGCGTCCTGCGCGTCGACGGCCGCTTGGACCGCTCGTTCGGCGTCAGCCGCCGTCGATTTCGGGAACTCCGCGATAACCGACTGATCGGCGGGGTTGGTCACGGTGAACGTTTCTGTCGATTCTGACTCGACCCACTCTCCGTTACAGTAGTTGGTACGCTGTTGAGCAGCCATCTACAGTCACAATTTCAGTTACCACCACAAATAGGTTATCCCTCTCTGGACGGTCGGCGAAGAGGCAGACCAATCACCCGTCTTACGGACGACGGACGCGTCGTAGCGCTCTCGCGTTACTGTGCGCTGTAGTTCAGTTCGATAATGTTGGCCGTCGAGAGAAGCTCGGTCGTCAGTTCGTCCTCGACCTCTGGCTCCTGTAGTCGGTGAACTGGCCCGGTCACGCTGAGGCCGCCGAGAACGTTCCCGGTGGCATCTTCGATCACCGTCGAGAACGTCGTCATCCCCGTCCTGTACTCTTCGCGGTCGAACGAGACGCCGCTCTCTCGAATGCGCTCGAACTCGTCTTCTAGCTCGTCACGGTCGGTTATCGTGTTCTCCGTCCGCGCCGGCATGCCGTGCTTGTCGAGGATTTCGGTCACGCGCTCGTCGGGATACTGTGCGAGCATCGCCTTCCCGACGCCCGAAGAGTGCATGTGGAAGTGCGTACCGTCGGTAAAATCGTAGGAGATGCTCTGTTCGCCCTGAACGACATCGAGTGCGACGCACATCCCGTTCTGTTCGACCGACAGGGTGACGAGTTCGCCGGTTGACTTCTCCGCGAGGCGGCGGATCTCGGGCTTTGCGACGTTGTACAGAGCGACATCTTTCCGGACGCGCCCGCCGAGCTCCATGAATCGGAAGCTGAGCTCGTACTGGCCGCTCTCGTCTTGTACCACATAGCCCAGTTGTTGGAGCGTGCTCAGATAGTCGTGGACGACGCTACGCGGTCTGTCGAGCTCCTCGGCCAGCGCGGTGACGCTGCCCTCGCTCTCTCGATCCAGTACGGTCACGATTTCGTCCATCGTCAGCAGTGCTTTGATCGGACGGTTTGCTTCGTCACCCATACGTTGCCAATCTGTAGCAATGCACATATACGTTCGGAATTGTCGAACAATTCGACTGGAAGCGTCAATCTGCTATCGGATGCTGATCCAGTGTAAGCGGATCTCGGAGGGTTTGGTGAGATACTGTTCGACAATACCGAATTTTTCGCCATCTGTTTAAAAGATAGACGAACACAAATTTCTGCGAATAGTGGCGACTGACGGCCTGTATCCGCAGTTCCGCCCTATCGGAGAGGATAACATTTATGTAGGGCTGTGATTTCATATCTATGTGGAACTATGACACAGGATTCCCCGGGGGCGGCGACGCAACAACGCCCCGAGTCGGAATTGACGTTAGTCGACGCCGACATCCACCAGCGGTGGGCGGACAACGAGGAAATCGTCCAGTACCTTCCGGAACGGTACAACGACGACGGACTCGTGTTGCCGGAACTGCTGTACCGCAACCCCGGGGAGTTCCTCCGGCAGGACGAAAAGACGGATGACGGCAACAAGCCCGGGTCAGATCTCCAGAAGATCGTCGAGGAACATCTGGACGAGCACGATATCGATTACGCGATGCTGACGGGCAACTCGTGGTTCAACCTCGCTGCGTTGCCCAACCGCGATTACGCGAACGAACTGGCGCGAGCGTACAACGAGTGGCTCGTCAACGACGTTCTCCCGGTCGACGATCGGTTCATGGGATCGCTGTACGTCGCGCCGAAGGCGCCGGAGAAAGCCGCCGACCTCATCCGCGAGTACGGGGATCACCCACAGATTCGGCAGGTGATGCTTCCCGGCGGCGCGGAAGTGCCGTACGGTCGCCCTCAGTACTGGCCGATGTACGAAGCCGCCGAAGAACAGAACCTAGCGATGGCGGTCCACCCGTTCTCGGAGGGCCACGGCACGAGCAACCCGCCGACCGGCGCCGGTCATCCCAACAACTACATCGAGTGGCACACGCTTCTGGGCGCCTACTACATGGGCCAGCTCGCCTCGATCGTCACCGAAGGGGTGCTGGTCGAGTATCCCGACCTCCGGTGGGCGTTTATCGAGGGGGGCTACGGGTGGCTTCCGCACTTCATGTGGCGGCTCGACAAGAACTGGAAGGGGCTTCGATCGCAAGTGCCGTGGCTCGAAGAGAAGCCGAGCCACTACATCCGGAACAACGTCTGGTTTGCGAGCCAGCCCGTCGAGGAACCCGAGCGCCCGGAGCATCACGACCAGATTCTCGAGATGATGCACGCGGATGAGATGCTCATCTACGCCTCGGACTACCCCCACTGGGACGGTGACGATCCCGATTGGGGACTCCCGCCGATGGACGACGAAATGGAGCGGGCTATCAAACACGAGAACGCGGCCGAGCTGTGGGATCTACCCACGGACGGCAGTTCGCTGGAGTGATCACAATGAAAGACAAACGATTCGAGATTTGTCCGGCCGAGGAGTTCGACGCCGGGGAGCGACGTATCGTCAATCTGGATGGGTTCTCGGTCGGCGTGTTCAACGTCGACGGCGAGTACCATGCGATGAAAAACGACTGTCCCCACCAGCGCGCGCCGCTCTGTGAGGGGAAACTCGGCGGCACCACGGAGTCAGACACGCCCGGTGAGTACGACTGGGTCCGGCCGGGACAGGTCGTTCGCTGCCCGTGGCACGGGTGGGAGTTCGACGTCACGACCGGTGAGTCCGTGTTCAATCCGCACAAGGTGAAAGCCAAGACCTTCAAAGCCCGCGTCGAGCCCTCTCAGGCCGATGATGCGGACGACGCCGATCAAGAGGCCGCTGCTGACGGTGGCTGCGACGGCTGCAAGGTTGATCTCGAGGGCGACGATCCGCCCGTCGAGACGTACGACGTCGAGGTCGAGCGAGGAACGGTGGTGGTGTACCTATGAGTACGGACTCTCAGGGCCGACTGGCAGCCTTCCGCGACGAGATCGATCCGTTCGTGTTCGTCGGCGGCGCGCTCGTTACCATCATCGCCATCGGCTACATCGCCGCTCGACCGACCACCGCAGCGGAGATGCTCACGAACGCAAACAACTTCCTCTGGAGCGAACTCGGCTGGCTCTTCCTCTGGGCGATGTTCCTCGCCGTCGTGTTCTGCCTGTGGCTCCTGATCGGGCCGTGGGGCAAGATCAAGTTCGGCGGCCCGGACACGGAGCCGGAGTTCTCGTACTTCTCGTTCCTCGCAATGCTGTTCTCGGCGGGGCTCTCGACCGGGCTGGTCTTTTACGGCCCCGCGGAGGCGCTGTTCCACTTCTCGTCGGGCCCGCCGTTCTTCGGCGCCGAAGCCCAGAGTGCGGCGATCGTCCCGGACGCGGTCCAGTACACGATGCTACACTGGGGCATCTCGCCGTGGGCGGCGTATCTCGTCGTCGGCATCACGATCGCGTACTACGTTCACCGCAAGGGCGCACCGATCAAGCCGTCGACGGTGTTTGCCCCCTTCATCGGCGTCGAGAACCTCGACAAGAAGTGGGTGAAGCCGCTCGACCTGATGATGGTCGTCATTTCGGTCGGTGGCGTCGCCGTCTCGCTCGGCTTCGTCGTCACCCAGTTCCTCGCGGGGCTGAACTACAACTACGGCGTCGAGTTCGGTAATCTCGGAACGATACTCGTCACCGTCGGGCTCACCGTCGGATTCACGGCCTCCGCCGCGCTGGGGGTCAAACGCGGTATCCGGCGCGTCTCGACGTTCAACATGTACCTCTTTACGTTCCTCCTCGCGGTCGCGTTCGTGTTCGGCCCGACGGCGTTCCTGCTCAGCACCGGCACGCAGGCGCTCGGCGGGTACGTCAACGACTTCGTCAGCATGAGCCTCTACATGAACGCGGCCAACGGCGGGACGTGGGTCGGCGGCTGGACCGTCTTCTACTGGGCGTGGTGGTTCTCGTTCGCGCCCATGATCGGCATCTTCATCACGCGCATCTGCCGCGGCCGCACCATCCGCCAAGTCGTCTTCGCCGGACTCGTCGGGACCACCGCGGCCTCGTTCCCGTGGTTCATCGTCATGGGCGGGTCGTCGCTGTGGGTCCAGACGCAGGGCTCGCTCGACCTGCTTTCGATCGTGTTCGCCCAAGGCCGAGAAGTCGCCGCCTTCCCGCTGTTCGAGACGCTCATGCCCTTCGGCGGCATCTTCGCGGTCGCGTACCTGGTGCTCGTGCTCACGTTCCTGATCACGACGGTCGACTCGACGACGCTCAGCCTCGCGATGTTCACTACCGACGGGAGCGAGAACCCCTCGACCGCCAACCGCGTCACTTGGGGCGGGCTCGTAGGACTGCTCTCCTCGCTTCTGCTCATCAGTGGTGGCCTCGCCGCACTCAAGGACTTCGTCGTCCTGCTCGGGTTCCCGATCGCGTTCGTCATCGGCATGTGTATCGTTGGACTTACCATCGAGTTCGAACAGCTCCACCCCGTGTTGCTGACCGAGCGCTACGAAGGCGACGCCCCCGAGGACGACGATCAACAAACGGTCGCCGGGCTCCTCTCGGATCGTCGCCCGACGTGGATGGGAGGTGCCGACGACTGAGCGTTGGATGGTCGCGATCGATCGGCCGTCTTCATTGTGAACCGTTGTCCACTTCTCTTTCCACAGAACCGCAACGACCGTCTGATGGCGTCTGTCCGAGTCGCTCGTCCGAATTGAAAACAGCAGACGGCCGCTTCGGTGGCTCTTGTCGGGGGGCTTAGAGTCACTAACCAATTCCGTGTTCTACGTCTCTGCACCAGCCAATTGCTCACGCCGGCTTAGTCGACGCTATCGAAGGTCGTCTCCGCTGTTGGATCTACCTGCTCTGCAAAAATGCCGCAGTTGATTCACTCGATTGCGACGTTGATGACCGGCGCCGGCGAGTCGAAGATCACGTCCTGCGTGACGCTCCCGAACAGCGCCTTGCCGGTCGGCGAGCGCTGTCGGCCTCCGATAACGACGTACCGCGCTTCTTCGTCGTCTGCGTACGCTGCGATCTCAGTTCCGGGGTCACCGACGCGAACCGAGATGTTGGGTTCTGGGTCCGAGTTGTCCAGCGCTCGGTCCACGAGATTCTCACCGACTTGCTGGACTTCGTAATTGTCAGTCAAGTCCTGCCCTTCGACATCTTTTTCGAGCACTTCGACGAGCTCCGAGCGTTCTAGGACGTGAATCGCGTGCAGTTCCTCGTCGAGGTCGGCCGCGAGTGTCTGGGCCTCTGCGAGGACTGTCGCTGCTCTGTCCGAATCGTCGATGGCTGCTACGATCGCCATAGGAGACCAACGCGATCGACCTGCAAAGATGTTTCGGCGGTGCGAGAGTTAGACAGCCGGAACTAGCCAAGACGGCCCACCGAGAATATGTCGGTATCGTCAAGCTATCTCCCCCGTGGACGGCAGCAGCACGTCACGGTCGGCGTTGCGGGGGATGGACCAGCAGTCACCGACTTCCGAGCCAGAGCAACGCGAGCATGGTCAGACCGAAACAGAGCAAGAGGCTGGAAAACGACACCGTGTAGCTAAACCGAGTGGCGACGGTCCCGACGTACGCCGGGCCGAGACTACCGACGGCGAAGTACACTCCTCGCAGCGCGCCGAGATCGCTGCCGACCGTCTCTTGGGCGAGAGCATCGGTCAGGTAGACGAACATGACCGGCCAGATCGTGGTCAGGCCGACGGCGAAGACGACCAGTCCGACGCCGAGGCCGACGAGCGAATCGGTCCCGAGGATGGCGCCGAGACCGACAATTCCGAACCCGGTTGCGCCGACGCCGAGGTTGATCGGACTCCACCGCTCGCAGAGGGCGCCGGCGATCGGCGTAACGAGCATTCCGATGAGAAAGATGCTTGCGAACGCGACCGTCGCCTGAAACGATGTGAGCGACTTCTCGACCTGCAGAAACGTCGGTAGAAAGCTCGCGCTCCCCTGCCAGACGAAATTGAACACGGCCAAGACGAACAGGATCGCGTACGTCTCCCGGGATCGAAACAGTCGGGTCCCGACCGACTGCACGTCGAGGGGCACTCGCGAGACAGTGTACGGTTCGCGGTTGAGTCGATGCCCGCCGACAACGAGGACGCCGAGCAGTGCGACGACGGGCACGAAGGCGGCCCGCCACGCGGCGGCGCCGACGACGGTGATCGCCAACACCGCCGACAGCGCGCTTCCGAGGTTAGCGGCAGCATCCCTGATACCGAGGGCCTGCCCGCGGTTTTCGTCGAAGAGATTCTGCAGGAGTACGATCCCCGCCGGTTCGAACATCCCGTAACCGAATCCGATGAGACCGATGGCGACGATGAACAGCGGGAACGCGTTCGAGAGCACGAGCAAGAGAAAGCCCGCACCCATCACGCCTTGGCTCGCAAGCAAGACGACGTTCGACGACAGCCGCTCGGAGTAGCGACCGCCGGGGTACTGTGCGAGGGCGTTGCACGCCCACATGAACGAGATCGACCCGCCGGCCTCGGCGGCAGTGATGCCGAAATCGTCGATTATCTCCGGCAGCATCGGTGCGATAACGAGGATACCAGATAGGGAGACGACGATTCCGAGCGCGTGGAGGTTTAGCTGCTTACCGTTGTAGCCGTACAGTGTCTCTAACATCGAGAGTCGATCCCCGGCGAGGTCGCTGTTTTTGACCACGACCACGTCCTCGCGGCCACCACTGTTCTCGTCTGCGGTCCGCAGTTGCCTGCCCGGTGTGGCGTCTCCATTGGCTACCTCGACAGCAGAATGACAGCGACGACCGCGAAGCCGAGGCCGGTGATTTCGACCATCGTCAGCGATTCGTCGAGAAAGACGACCGCCAGAATTGCCGTCCCGAGGATGTACATTCCGCTGATGCTGGTTGCGATGGCGGCGGAGCCTGATCCGAGGGCGAGGTAGTAGGCGATCGTTCCACCGCCGAGAAAGAGGCCTGCAACCAGTGCGATGCCGATACTACCGGGCGCAGCGACAATCGCATCCCCGCTGAACAGAACGTACGTCACGGCGACGCCGATGCCGGCCGTGTAGGTGTAGACGACAGCCTGTTCCGCCGGGAGACCGCCCGTGGCGACTTTGGCGAGAAACGCCCACCCGGTGTACAGAAGCATAGCTCCCACTGCAAAGGTAATGGTCTTGCTCATCCGTGTGTTAGCGCTCTCAGTCGGGACAGATAGATGTTACGCAGCCAGAGATGCTGGCGAGCAGCGTATCGTGTTGCGCCGGGCCGTAGTTTTATATTGATTCGGGTTCACAATCGAGTGAGTACATGAGTAGCAAGACTGTCGTGCTAGGCGGTTCTGGCGCGATGACGTCAGGATGCGTCTATGACCTTCACCAGACAAGTGACTTCGGCGAAATCGTCGTCGCGGACGCTGACGAAGAGAACGCGCGCCGTCTCGTCGAACTCGTCGACGACGACCGCGTTCGATTCGAGTCGGTCGACGCGACCGACACGGACGACCTCGTCCGAGTGCTCGAGGGAGCCGACTACGTCGTCAACGGGCTGCCGTACCCCTTCGAGGAGAACGTCCTCGACGCGATGCAGGAAGTGGGCGATCTCACGGGCGTCGACCTGAACGCGTTCGACTTCGACGAGGTGCTCGATCGGTCCGACGAGTTCGCGGAAGCGGGCAATTCGCTGTGGTTCGCCAACGGCGGCCTCGTGAGTACCATCGCACTCGGGATGGTCGCCTGCGAGCGCTTCGACGACGTGTCCGACGTTAACTTCTACTGGGGGATGTGGCGCCTCCTTACCCAGACGACGCCTGGACTCACCGACACGGTTACTTATGAACACGACCCCGACGTCGACGAGCGGGCCAAGTGGGAAGACGGAGAAGTCATCAACGACCTGCCGGCGTTCAGCGAAAAGCGGACGTTCGAATTCCCGGAGCCGATCGGCGAGGAAGAGACGTACGTCATCTCTCACCCGGAACCGATTACGTTCCCGGAGGCACCGGTCGCACAGGAGAAGAACGTCGACCGCATCATCACACGCGGCGCGTGGCACGACGAGTGGAAGCGGTACGAGCGAACGCTTCACGCGGCGAACGCCTTCGAGACAGACGCCATCGAGGTGGACGGAGCGGAGGTCGACCCGGTCGAAGTGATGCAAGAGCAAGTGAAATCACAGGGAGTCGAACTCGAAACCGAGTGGAAGCCGCCCGAAGAGCTCTCCCCGGAGACGGAGTGGACTCCCCAGACCATCCTCTCGGCCGAGGTAACCGGGTCGGTCGACGGTCGCGACGACCGCGCAGTCTTCCACTTCGAGCAGCCGTTCCCGTTCTTCGGCGGGAACGACATCACGCTGATGCGCGAGTACGGTTGCTACGTCGGCGTCCCGCTGTCCGTGACGCTCCAGCTCATGGCCGACGGCGCAGTCGACGAGGACGGCATCTTCATCACCGAGACGAGCGGACTCGACGCGGACCGATACTTCGAGGAGATGGAAGATCGCGGATTCGATCTTATCGACGAACAAGTTCCTGAGCAGACCATTCGGGCACAGGACTGATCGACAGCCGGGACAAGCCGGGTACCGGAGCATCGTCTGAAAAACCGGAAAATATACGTATTTATACAGGCTGCATCTCTCGGACGCATCGTGTTTAGTTACGCGAGTTCCCCCAGACGGGGAAGGCTTAGAGCCACGATTCAGCGGTTACTAGTTCAACGTGGCAGAAACTATTGGTAAACGAAGACGTTCGTCGTTTTACCCCTCGAAAGATACGTTCGACAGCATTTTGATTTCCATGACGAGCCGGGGGTAATCGGAGTCCTGCTCGTTGCAGTGCCGCCGCTAGATGTTGGGCATGATCGACGAGAAACACGGTGTCGCCGAGATCGGATTTCTCACAAAGCTCTCGCAGAAATTGTTGCGATAATGCCGTTGTAGTCGTGGTAAGCAGCCGAATGTGCAGAAATTTGTTCGTTGTTGGATCGACAGCAGCGTACAGCCAGAACTGTTGGCCGTTGATTCGGATCACCGTTTCGTCAAGCACAACGTGATCCGGACTCACGTCAGTCGCGGGCTGTAGACCGGCTTTGTGGACCCGGTCGTGAACGGCTTTCCGCGACCGTTCGACACCGAACTCCTCTAATTCTGAAACTGTATTCAAAAGTGATAGTTCAACCAATTGGAGCCGAATACCGAGCTCCATTAGCTCGCTCGGAGTCCGCTCTCGCTCTACAAACTCCAAGTCCATCCAGTCGCTACGACCGCTGAGGCGTTCGATTTCTGCCATCAACCAACCGGAATCCGTCTCGCCCCACTTTTCAGCCGTAGCTAAACACGGCCCGACTCGATCCCCAAGCTCTACACCAGTGACCACTACAATAGGCTTCTATTGCAGATATTCTATCCCAGCAACCAGCGTACGACGCGAAATATGCAGACAAGTCACCTATTGTAACTACCTCAGCTACCGCAACTACTCCAGCTATTGCAACTACAGTAGCTCGCTTACCTGCAAAAGGTTTAGTATGGTTGCCCGACGCATACCGGACGATGCACGATACCCGAACCACCTACTGCAACTACCTCAGCTATTGCACCTATTGTAACTGAACCAGCCATGACGACAACAACCCCACGCGCCGTCGACGTCGTGATCCTGAAAGGCGGCGTCGGCAAGTCGACGATTTCGATGAACCTCGCGCGCCAGCTCGCCGAACAACACCGCGTCCTGTTCGCGGATCTCGACCCGAACGGCCACGCAACCAACGGGCTCGGTTTCGAGGACGCGTACCAAGCCGAGATCGACATCGGAGACGTGGTGCTCGATCAGGGAGACGCGACGCTAGACGATCTGATCCGGACGACGGAGTTCGGCTTCGACCTGTTGCCGTCGTCGAACTCGCTTGAGGATGTCGAGAACGACCTCAAGGGGGCAATCCAAGGCTCGGCACGCGTCAAATCCAACGTCGTCGACCCACTGTTGGGCGACGTATACGACTACATCGTGTTCGACAGCCCAGCGTATCCGGGTATGCTCAACAACAACGCGCTGGTTGCGACGGGGAACGTACTGATCCCGATCGCGCCGGGGTCGAGCGCAATCGGCGGGTACAAACGAACCATGGAACGGCTGATCGCACCGGCACAGGAGTACATCGACATCGATGTCCTCGCACTCGTTCCGAACCAGATTCAGGATCGGATCGACCAGCAGACCGAAGCGCGCGAGCTACTGGAAAATCTCAACACGGCCGATTCGACCGAGGGGAAAGTCCCCGCGTTCGCGCGCATCACCGAATCGGAGTTCGAACAGATCGACAGCGGCGAGGTGACACCGCCGAAACCCGGCATCCGCCACCGCGCCGCTCTTTCCCGCTCGTTGAAATATAATCAACCGCTGTTAGACTACGATCCGGAGAACGATCAGCTCGCCCACTTCGAGGAGTTGGCACGGATCGTCGAGAACGGGGGCATCGACCGATGACCGACAACCCCTTCGACGATCTCGGGTCGATCAGCGAGGACGATACGTCGTCGCCCGATCAAGTTCCGGAAGACGACGACCAGCCAGCAGAAGACGGGATCGGTGCCGCGACGGAACCGGCGGAGGATACGTCAGTCGATGCTGCCACTGGCGAGTCAGCCCCCGACGAGTCAAGTCCGACGAACGGCCCGGCGTTTCCCTACGATGACGTGACCCAGCGCCCGCTGTACGCCCGGGAGGCTGCGTGGAACGCCTTCGAAGACGCACTGGAGATAGAGGTCGAGCAGACGCTCCGCGAACACGGCGTGCGTGACGCGGCCGGCCGCGAACTGCACGACGCCGCGCTGCGAGTCGCAGCCGAACACCCCGAAGCAATCGCGGACCGCCTCCTCGAACTCCGCGGGGTCGACGTAAACCGGTGACGGCGATACACAATTTCAGCAGACAGCGGCGTTTGTATCTACAGCCCCAGCTGAACGCCCAGCGTGCCCGACACGTCGGTCGCAAACGACTGAGTGAGTACCACCACACGAAAGTGATCACAGAGGTCAAAAGCGCGGTATCCAAGCAAAATAATCAAGCAAGTAAAATTAGGCATCCGGTATACAGAAATTACTAAAATTTACCCGAGGTCTACTTTTTCTCGCTGGCCCGTATTCGGAGAATTACGATAATGTTGGTTCGGTAAGGTGATGCTGCACACCATGCAACGACGCACGTTCCTGAAAGTCACGGGCGGTGGCGCAACGGCAGCGGCAACCGGTATCGGTGCAGTGGCACTCTCCGGTAGTGCAGCGGCGTCCTCGAGCGGTTCGTTCACCGCAGAAAACGCCTCGGTCACGAACCACGATGGCGAGGTATCGAAGGTCACGGCGACGCCGACGGGCTCGGTGTCGTGGTCGAACTTCGACGAGGATGTGACGACGGTCGACATCACGATCGACTCGCGCATCCTGTCGTCCGACCAGAGCTCCGTCCTTCGCGGGTGGGAGCAGGTGTATCACAACGCGTTCGCGCTTGACGGCTACGCCGACCACAGCAAGTCCTTCAGCGGGCAGTCGCTCGGGACCATCACGCTGTACGGCGGCGATAGTGGCCGCCCCGCCGATGCGTTCGACGAGCCCGACGACGGCGCCTCGAACGACGTGGTCGTGCAACTGCGCGTGAGCATCAACCTGCTGGGCGGCGACGGCAACCTCGCGGACCCACAGGACGAAGCGACAATCGTCGACGACCAGATCAAGTTCCGCGCGACCGCGACGAACGCCGAGGCCACCAGTGCCGCCAGTGGCTCGTTCAAGACGGATATGAGCTAGACGCCGTCCGTCGGGTGTTCGGACATTCGCGCGTCTCTTTTTTCGAAGTCGTCAAGGACGGATGGTAATGCTCGTTGAGTCGGTCGTCGCCGAACGCGCGAGTTCGCCGGAACCACAACATGATAAAGTATCAAGTGTCTAGACGGCTCTGCGCTGCCAGTATCCGAAACTGAGACGACGTGTACACCCCATCGAAAGAGACGACCACTCGATCATGTCACCAGAACAACTTATCGCAGACATCGAGCGAGCGCTGGAACCGGTACGAACCATCATGACGCCGATCCTCTCGGACCCGTTCGTGATGGGACTCTGGAGCCTGCTCGTAGTGGCGGCTGTCGGGACGCTCTGGTGGGACATTCACGAGCGAAACCGGGCCATCCCGTCGATGATGAAAGGCGTCTGGACGCTCGTCGTAGTGTATTCGGGACCGTTCGGACTCGCGGTCTACTGGTACTCCGGGCGGACACAGATCTCCAACGACTCGCTGTGGCGCCGCGGCTTCCGATCGACGGCGCACTGCTACTCGGGTTGTGGCGCCGGCGAAGTCGTCGGCTTCGTGTTGCTCGCCGGCCTGCTCGCCCTCGAAAGCACGCTCGTCGTCACCGCGGGTACGTTCGGGTTCGCGTACCTGTTCGGCTACGGGCTCACGGTCGGCCCGCTCATGCAGGAGGGCGTCGGCTTCGGCGAGGCGATGCTCGACGCACTGTACAGCGAGACGCCGAGCATCACCCTCATGGAGGTCGCCGCCATCGGGACGGACCTGTTGATCGCGGGGCAGGCCCACATCGGCGATCTCCTGTTTTGGGGCGCGCTCGTGTTCTCGCTGTCGGTCGGGTTCGTCGTCGCCTTCCCCGTGAACGTGTCGCTGGTCTACGCTGGCGTCAAAGAAGGGATGAAAAATCCCGCCGAACTCGGTCAACAGACGGGCTGACGGGAGTACCGCGACGCCGCCACCGACCGAGCGGCGGCGTCAGCAAGCGAGTTACGAATCGGTGCGTAGCTCGAAGCGGACGCCGTCGAGTCGCTGGGCGTCCTCAATGCTGATTTCCCAGCCGTGTGCGAGGACGATCTGGCGGATGCTCGCCATCCCCATGCCGATGCCCTCCTCGCCCTCTTTGGTCGAGTAACCCGGTGTGAACACCCTCGTCCGATGCTCCGGATCGATCCCCGGCCCGTCGTCCTCGTAGTAGAACCCCTCGTCGCGTGGACCGACCCGAATGTCGACGGCATCGCCGCCGTGTTCGATCGAGTTGCCGACGAGGTTTTCGAGCATGCGCTGGAACGCGTCCGGATCAGCCTCGACGGTACACTCCGTCGGCACGCGAAAGGACGCCGCGTTGGGCGGGTCGATCGCCGACCAGACCGCGTGCATAGCGGGTTCGACACCGACCTGCTCGGTCGCCGAGACGATCTCGCCGGTCCGGAGCGTGTTCACGAGATCGGCCCGCAGTTCGTCGACGCGGTCGATGGCGTCGACCGCCTTCTCGACGTGGTCGAGATCGCCGGTGTCGAGGGCGAGCTCCAGTCGGCCCTTGACGGCTGAAACCGGACTCTGTAGGTCGTGAGAGACGAAACTAGCGAACTCGTCGAAGCGCTCGTTACGCCGTTTGAGTTCGCGTTCGCGTCGCTTACGCTCGGTAACGTCGGTCGCCGAGACGACGATCCGAGTGACCTCGCCGTCGGCGCCGGTGACGGGACGGAAGTTCCCTTCGACCGTGATCGGCGCCCCGTCGTCAGTAGAATGCGTGGCGTCGTATTCGACGTACTTCCCGTCGGCGGCCGCGTCGACCCACGCCCGAACGTCATCGCGCTGGTCGTCAGTCCACCATGGGGTGTCCCAGAACGGGCGTCCGAGAACGTCGTCCCTGTCCGCGTCGAGGTACTCCAGCGAGGTGTCGTTGACATCGCGGACCGTGCCGTCGGTATCCAGCAGTCCAACCAAGAGGTTCGGGTCGTTGAAGATGGCCTCGAAGCGGTTCTCGTTCCGCTGTAGCGTCCGCTCGCGCTCTTTCAGTTCGGTTACGTTTCTCCCTTCGGGGACCAACATCGTCACGTCGCCGTCCTCGTCGGTGATCGGCCGGATCGAAAAGTCGACCACGGCCACCTCGTCCTCGCCCTGAATCGTGAACTCCTCGCGGAACAGTTCGCCGCGACGGGCGGTCTCGACGGCCTCGCGGACGGTTTCGGAGGCTCGCTCGTTCGATTCGAACCACGCCCCCTCCCACAGCGGCGTCCCGACGGCCTCGTCACGGTCGATGCCCGCGAACGAAAGCGCGGCCTCGTTGACCTCGACGATCCGACCGTCGGGATCGATAAGCCCGGTGAACTGGTACGTGTTGTTGAAGATGGCCTCGAAGCGCCGTTCCCGGCGCTTTGACTCGGTGATATCGGTGATAAAGCCCTCGATAGCCTCGACCTCGCCGTTCGTCGCTTCGACGCCGCGCCCGCGCTCCCAGATCCACTTGGTCTCGCCATCGGCAGTCGTGATCCGGTAGGTACACTCGAAGGGTTCGTTCTGGTCGATCGCGTGCTGTACCTCGTTCCAGACCTTCGCCTGATCGTCCTCGTGGACAACATCAGTCCCCCAGACGATATCACCAGCTTCGATCGCAGCGGCGGAATAGCCCGTCAGCTGTTCGCACTCGCCTTCGACATCCTCCATGGGCCACTCGGGGTCGTTCGAACACCGATAGACGATGCCGGGAAGGTTGCTGACGAGCGTTTCGAGGCGGCGCTTTTGTCGTTCGACCGCTCGCTCGGAGCGATAGCGCTCGACCGCGTTTTCGATGCGGTTGGCGAGCAGGGTGTAGTGGTCCGTGCCGGTTTCTTTCTGCAGGTAATCGGTGACGCCGGCCGAGACGGCCTTGCTCGCGACAGCCTCGGAGCCCTTGCCGGTGAAGAGAATGAACGGGAGATCGGGATTTTCCTCTCTGATCGCTTCGAGAAACTCGATACCGTTCATGCCGGGCATGTCGTGGTCGGAGACGATACAGTCGATATCGCGGCGGTCGAGCACTTCCATGCCCGCCTCGGCGCTCGTCTCGGTTACGACATCGAACCGGTCGTCGGCGCGTCGGAGAAAGTCCGCAGCCAGCTCGGCAAATTCAGGCTCGTCGTCGACGTGAAGCACCTGAATAGACGCAGTCATGGAACTACCGTTGCACTGCCAGACTAATAGAAATACTGCCCAATTCGATAACCAGTCCCGAAGAACATCAGCAGTAATAGTGTAGTTTATGTAAATGGACACCCATCTGTAAGCCAATGCGGCAACTCGCGGGTACGAGAACGCAACTACGGACGGGACACCCGCATCGGCGCGGTTACATCCAACCGATCCGACACGATCCCGCGACGGCTGAAACAGTTCCGAGTTCGATGCAGGTGAGTCGATGACGTTCGATGGGACGCTACCGGAGTCTCCCCTGCGCGACTCGACACCGATTGACATTCTTCTCGTCGAGCCCGATGCGGAGTTCGCGGAGATGGTCGCAGCGTGTCTCGAACGGGACGACGGGGAGTTTGCCGTCTACATCGAAGCCAATCCCGACGATGCCATGGCCGTCATCCGCGACGAGACGACAGCGGTCGACTGCGTCGTCAGCGGCTACGACATGCCGGAGATGGACGGCCTCGACCTGCTCGACGCCGTCCGCGAACGGGATCCGGACCGACCGTTTATCCTCTTCACCGGCGAGGGATCGGAAGCGCTCGCGAGCAAAGCGATCAGCGCCGGCGTCACCGACTACGTGCGCAAGCGCGGCGGGACCGAGCAGTGTCAGGCGCTCGCAAACCGGGTTCGAAACGCCGTCGAGCGCTACCGGGCGGAGCAGTATCTCGATCGTGGACGACAGGCGATCGAAAGTGCACACGACGGAATCAGTATTATCGATAGGGACGGGCGAATTCGGTATCTCAATACGGCGTACGCCGAGCTATTCGGCTACGACCGGGCCGAACTGCAAGGCCGCCACTGGGAGTTGCTCTACCGCGAGGACGACCTCCAGAAGGTCTACGACGTGTTGCTACCCGAAGCCCGCAGCGGTCGCTGGAGTGGGAGGACGGAGTTCGTCCGGAAGGACGGCGACGTGATCGACGCCGAGCACACCCTCACGTACACCGACGGCGGCTGGCTCGTCTGCACGGTGGCGCCGCCGCAGGACGAGCAGGCAGAGCAGCATCTCTCGGTCAAAGGCCGGGCGATGGACGAAGCGCCTGTCGGCATCGTGCTGACCGACCCGTCCGCGGCTGACAATCCGATCATCTACGCCAACGACAAGTTTGTCGACCTCACGGGCTACGAGAAATCCGAGGCCATCGGTCGGAACTGCCGGTTTCTGCAGGGCGAGCGGACGCGTGAGGAGCCGGTGAGAAAGCTACGCGAGGCCGTCGAAGCGCGCGAGCCTGCCACCGTCGAACTACGGAACTACCGCGCCGACGGCACCGAGTTCTGGAACCGCGTCCGAATCGCGCCAGTGTTCGGGAACGACGGCGACGTGGAGCTGTTCGTCGGGTTTCAGAGCGACGTGACGACTCGGAAAGAGCGCGAGCAGCAGTTGCGGTCGAGCACGGCACGCCTCGAAGCCCTCTTCGAGAACTCGCCGGACATGATCGCCATTCACGACGCCGACGGCACCATTCGGGACGCCAACCGGAGAATGTGCGAGGAGTTGGGCTACGCCAGATCCGAACTCGTCGGCAAATCGGTCTGGGAGCTCGATCCGACGGTCGATCCCGACGAGGCGCGCTCGTTCTGGAACGAGTTACCGATGCAGACGCCGAGGCGGTTCAACGGAGAACTGGAGCGAAAGGACGATACGACCTTCCCGGTCGAGATTCACCTCATTCGGGTCGACCTCGACGGCGAGGATCGGTTCGTCGCCATGGACCGCGACATCAGCGACCAGCAGAAACGCGAGTCGAGACTCGTCGAGCAGAACCAGCGACTCGACCGGTTCACGAGCGTCGTGAGTCACGACCTGCGGAACCCGCTGAACGTCGCCAAGGGCCGACTGGAACTGCTCCGCGAGGACTGCGACAGCGATCAGATCGAGGACCTCGATGTCGCCCTCTCACGGATGGATAACATGATCGACGACCTGCTGACGCTCGCACAGGAGGGCGAGCGCGCCATGGAGATCGAAACGCTCGACGTGACAACCGTCGTCGAAGCCTGCTGGGAAACGGTGGCAACAGGGGACGCGACGCTCGACACCGACATCGACGCGACCGTCGACGCCGACCGGGATCAGCTACAGCAACTCTTCGAGAACCTCATCCGAAACGCGGTCGAACACAGTTCCGCGAGCCCAGACTCGGAACACGGCGGCGATACTGTCACGGTGACGGTCGGCGAGATAGATCGAGGGTTCTACGTCGCCGACGACGGTCCCGGTATCCCGGAGGACGAGCGCGACGACGTGTTCGAGGCCGGCTACTCGACCGAGGCCGGCGGCACCGGTTTCGGACTGAGTATCGTCGAGCAGGTCGTCGACGCGCACGACTGGACGATCACCGTCACCGAGAGCGACGACGGCGGGGCACGGTTCGAGATCCGGACCGACTAGCTTGGCAGCACCGAGCCGGGAACGGCGCCCTCACCAATCTTCTCACAATCACCGCGTCTCGACAAAGTGCGTGAGGACCGCCGATTCTGCCTTCCGAACGAGTTCGCCGGCGGTGCTCGTCGAGCAGTCGATCGTCGCCGCGATATCCGAAATCGTCCCCTCGCGTGGGACCCGGTAGTAGCCGACCGAGACGGCAGCATCGAGCGCCTCGCGCTGGCGGTCGGTGAGCCGCGACGGCGACGGCGTCCGCTCGAACGGCCGAACCCGCTCGATGGTGGGCGTCCCGACGGCCGAAAGCTCCTCGTGGAACGCGCTGAGTGCCGCCGTTTCGCCGACGGCCTCGAATCGCACCGCGCCGGTGTCGAGGAAGACCACCGGCGGGAGAAAGATTACGTTTGCTCCGGCGACGAGGTCGAGCACCGCCTGCGGGAACTCGTAGTCGGCCTGCCGCAAGAAGGCGTACGTCCCATCCGTATCCTCGACGAAGCTCCGGGCGAGCAGCGAGTCGATGCCCTCGATGACTCGTTCGGTCGCGTCCCGGTCGCCGTCGCACCACAGCAGCGTCGTCGCATCCGCCGTCGGACTCCACGTCAGTAGCTCGGCCCGCGTAATCGGCGTCGCCTCGACGATCTGCCGATGGAGCGGGTGGACGAGCTCCGCCGGATAGTCGACCGAGAAGCGGATCCGTTTCATGCTCGTTGTCCGCCGTTTGTCAGAGCGATACATCAATTACCGTGGCTCGAGGCCGCCATCGCGTCGGTGTCGTTCGAGACTGCGAGATCGGCGGGGAACGTAGCCATGGCCCGAAGCCGGTATCTCACCGGTGCTCGTCCAGTAGCTTCGGGACGGCCCGGAGCAGCGCTCGGAGGTGGTCCGCGCCATCGAGCGCGCGCACCTGCGCGGTCGGAATCTGTGTTGCGAAGCGCCGAGCGTCCTCGATCGGCACGTTCGTGTCGGCGTCGCCGTGCCAGAGGTCGACAGCGGCGTCGACGGCGTCGAAGTCAACGCCCCAGTCGTCGGCGGTATGTCGGAATTCGGTGATGGCGCCGCTGCGATGCCGGGCGAACGCCTCGACGAAGTCTGCCCTGACGAGTTCCTCCGCGTCCTCGGAAATCGGCTCGTCGATGCCGTCAGTGGTGTACTGGTCGACGACGACCGACGGACCGAGACGCTGGGCGAGCCACGCCTGCCCCCGGAATAGTCCACCGAGAACCGACGGCGTCGTCGAGGCGAGACCGGCGAGAAGCCGCTGCACCCGCGGCGTCGCCTCGCTGGCCGACGGCGGCGTCGCACCGGAGACGATATCGAGCCGATCGATCCGATCCGTGCGTGCCGCCGCCGCGAGGGCGTACGGAGCACCGCCAGAGAAGGCGACGAGGCCGGCAGTCGGAATATCGAGCCCGTCGAGGAGATCGTCGACAAGTAGTCCTGTGTCGACGACCGACCGGTCCGGCCACGGATCGGACCGCCCGTAGCCCGGCCGATCGGGCGCGATCAGCCGAACGCCGCAATCGCGTGCGGCGGCATCGAACAGCGCGCCGATCCGGCGGGATCCCGGCGTTCCGTGGAGAAAGACGACCGGAGCACCGTCTGGACGCCCGTACTCTGTGTACGCGAGCTGCCGGTCGCCCTCGACGACGATCGACGCGGGGCGATCGCCATCCGAAGTCGATGAAGCCGTAGATCGGCCCGGTGAGCGTAGTGGCATTGGCATGGCGTACGCGCCAAGTCTCCGAGAGTGTATTCCCGGATCTATACGGGAGTATATAAGGAACGAGCTTGAGTCTCCGGGAAGCCGGCTGAAATCGAGAGGGGTGAAAATAACTAAGAATTCGTATGAATACCCTAAAATGACGTGTATTAAATATAGAGGTAGTAAGTAACCTGAGCACGTAGAGCTGTTAGTCGGAGCACACAGCGAGAAAACACCCCGACTACGACGATTGGTGTGGACTCAAACTGAGGGCGTCGTATACTGGCCATTCAGGCTCCTAAACGGCGGAGATAAGTTTCAAATCAGTATAGATGTTCCTGTCGTCCAACTGGATTCGTCTCTGCGGAGAAGCCGCGGAGCCTTCGATTCAGCACAAGAGTTGCGCTCAGCCGCGGTCAGCGACGTGGAACGGCTACGAGTCCGTGGTCGGTCGTTTAGTCTCAGTACGCGGAGCCGTTGGCGGTGGCTTAGATGTAAATACCATATAAATATACTATACTAAAAAATTATAATTAGATCGACGCCGGAAACGACGCCGCCACGTCGGTAGCACGGCGATCGCCGTGCCGGGGTGCAGTGGCAGGTCGACCGCAACAGCGGCGCCGTCGGCAGGTAAAACGCTGTTTAACCCCTTTCGCACAACTGGAGAGCGGTGAGTATACAGCTTGTAACTATTGGGTGCGAAATAGTTGTGACTTCACATGCCACACTGTGAGAACTGTGGTGGGTTCGTCACCCGGAACTTCGTTCGGGTGTTCGGCGACAACCACGACAACGTCCAAGGCTGCATGGAATGTTGCGACCGAACTGCGGTCAGAGAAGGCGGCGTCGTCGCAAACCCGACGACCTGAGCTGCTGTCGGGCGGGTACACGACCGTATCGGTTGTTTGTAGCGACGCTATAACAATCACCGTCTTAGCTCTGTCCCCGAGTGATGCGTAACACCTGTACAGCATCGACCTGTTCGAAGCCCGTCGAGTCGCTGGACCGATCGAGTTCGGCCCCACGAGAACGTAATGTTCGGTGACTCGACGGCCGACCTCGAAGCCGTCGGAGTCGCGGCAGCGGTGCCGCTCGGGCTGTTGCTCTCGGGGATCGCTGCCGAGTCGGTGCTTCGGCCTGTTCTCGCCGCACCGCTGTTGACCGTTATCCCGGGGTACGCGGTGCTAGCGGCGGTATCTCCGGCAAGCGGGCCGCTGTCTCGAGCGGGGTCCAACGGTGCCGATTCCAGCGGCCGGTCTCGACAGTTCGACGGTGGGACAGCCGACTCGCGGCTCACCGGTATTGCGTGGTGGATCGGAACGCTCGTCGTCGGCGTGCTCGCCGTAGCGGTACTGGCGCGAGCGCTGCTCGCCGCGCCCGTCAAGTACGACGCCGAATCGCTGCTGGTCGGTGTCACGGTCGTCGTCGCTGTGGGGTTGCTCGTAGCCGCGCTTCGGCGCCGCCACCGATCGCCAGGACACCGATACGACCCGCGGCCGCGTTCGTGGATCTCCGGCATCGGCAGCGTCTTCGGCGCCGACGACGCGGGGGACGCCGTGCTGAGTATCGTCCTCGCGGGCAGTCTCGTGCTGTTGCTCGCCAGCGCCGGGTTCGCGGCCACGGTCGACCAGCAAAGCGAGGAGTACACCGAGCTGTACCTGCTAAATCAGAACGAGTCGGAGACCGTCGCCGGGAACTATCCGAGCGAGGTCGGCTACGGCGACCGGGTCGAGCTGACCGTCGGGGTCGGCAACCACGAAGGCAACACAGAAACGTACACCGTCGTCGTCGAACTCCAGCGGGTACAGAACGGCACCGTCGCGGAGCGTCAGACCGTCACCCGAATGGGAGTGACGGTGGGTCCCGGAGAAACGTGGCAGGGGCCCCACTCGTTCGAACTTCCGTTCGAGGGCGATGGCGCTCGCGTGCGCTACTACCTGTACCGCGGTGATTCACCGACGGATCCGGACGCCGAAAGCGCCTACCGCACCCTCGAACACTGGCTGACGGGATCCGGATCGTGAGCCCCAATCGACGCCGCCGAGTCGTCGCTATCGGGGGTGACCGATGCTGCCGTCGGGTTCGCTGTCGCCGAAGTGGCAGTTCTGGATCGTAGTGTTCACCGCCTCCCAAGAATCGGCCGACTGCGCGAAGTTGATCGCTTCGCCGAACTCACCGGTCGGCTCCGGTTCCGGATCGTAGAACCACGAGTTTTCGACTTCGAGTCGGCCGGGCGAGGTGCTCCCACGAATGCCGATCGCGGTCGACTCGCGGCCACCCTCCTCGAACTCCGGATGGTCGACTTTGTGCGTCGCTTCGACGGTCACGTTCCGGACGTACATCTCGGCGTCCGAGTTGGGGCCGTGATGATCGATCACGAGCCCCAAAGAATCGGGACCGAACCAGCAGCCGTCGATGGTAAAGCTCCCGTCGCCGGATGCCGTGGCCACCGAGTGGCGGTTGTAGTTGAACGTGCAGTGTTCGATCGTGGGATGGCCGCTGCCGATCACGACGCCGTAGCCGAGTCCGTCGCGGGCGTTGCGCCGGATGTCGCAGTGGTGGACGTGAGTGTCGTGGTTCTGGACCTCGACGCTGGCGTGTGAGAACCCACGGAGGCGACAGTTGTCGATCTCGACGTTCGTCCCGGCGACGCGCACACCGGTCGACACGGGATAGCCCTGTCTGACCTCGAACTCCTCGACCGGACCCTGTACGGTGAGACCGGTAACGCGGACGCCGTCGCCCGCTTCGAGTACGGGGAACGAGTCCGCCGACGTGTGCAGGCGTGCCCCGTCCGAGCCCTCGATGCCGCGGTCGGACGCCAGCGTGACGCCCGCCGGAACGGCGTGTGTCTCCGTGATTTCGATGTCTGCAGTGACGTAGACGGTGTCGCCGCTCCCCGCGCTCCCGAACGCGCCCTGTAGTTCTGATTCGGTCGCTACAGTGTAGTCAGCCGCCGATGCCGCGACGGTGTTGGGGTATCGGTCGCCGCCGCCGCCGAGATAGTCACCGTGTTCGACGGGATCCTGTTGGCTGTCGTCGGTGCCGTCGTCGGTGCTATCGTCAGTACCGTCCTGTCCGGCGCCGTCGTCAGTGCTGTCGTCCTGTTGTGTCCCGTCGTCGGTACTGCCGTCCTGTTCGGTCTGGTCACCGCCGTCCTGCTGGGAGCCGTCGTCCGGTTGTGGCGGCTCTTCGCCGACGAGCTCGTACGGCGTCATCGAGGTCCCATCGAGGGTCACCGTATGCGTTCCTTCGAGCGGGCAAAACTCCACGATGTCGCCCTCGAAGTGGAACGTATCGGCGTAGTCGTCGCTGGTGCAGCCAAACGCCGTCCAGTTACCGTCGTCGCCCTGCAGGATCAGCGTGTGGTCGGTCTCGCGTTCGGTCCCGTCGGCGGTGCTGGTCTTCGAGATTTCACCTGTGGTCGTGAACCGATAGGTGAGCCGCGAATCGGCGTCGATCGAGAGCGATCGTAGTCGGTCAGGTACGAGAGCGTCGAGGTCGTCGCCGAAGCGAACGTCGGCCGGTCCCGAAACGTAGAACTGCTCGATCGTTCCCGAGAACATGTACGCGTTTCTCGACCCGTCGACGGTGCCTGCGACGGTGGCGCCGTCGATGCTGTCGTCGGTGTTTTCGATCCCGTCGACGTCGGCGACTGCCTTCGTGACTGAGAACTCGTATTCGGTCTCCATCTCCGTCCCGCTGCCGTCGACGACGATCGCCCGCGACAGGTCGGTTTCGGTCGCGCTGCCGTGGAGCGTCGCCAGCGCGGTGCCGGCGGTCGCAACGCCCGCCAACTTGAGATACGATCGTCGACCGTACCCACCGCTGTTTGCGTCGTCCTCGTCGGTAATGGACGCGTTAGATACAGATTTATCATCAGTAGCTGTAGTAAGGCCGCGCTTACTACCGCCGTCGTCGTCAGGTTGCTGTCCCATACCACCGTAAGACTACCCTACTGTTAAGTTTTTTATTGCAGAATTAGTTATTTAAGAAAATAATAGTTGCTATTTTTTGGAATATAGCAAGATATCACTGCTGGTTAATTGCGCTTCACTGTCGTCGACCGGTCGAACACCGAATCAGGCAAGTTGAAGCGAACCGGCCGTACGGACCCCCAATCTGCGAGAGAATCAGCTAAACGTCGGCACGTTAATCGAAAAATAGACGCTCGGATACAGGCGACAGCAGGGCAGCTTTCGGCGTCGACGAGGCGGCGGGGAAACGATATCAAGAAAGTGCGTCGACCGAGAGCGCAGACTGGACGCGGCGGCTGTGCCTACGACTCGACGCGCCACGCGAGTCGGTCTTCGCCGTTCGTATAGACGATGGAATCACGGGCGTACGGTCCAGGAAGGTCGCCATAGACGCGATAGCGCGTCCCCTCGTACCGGACGTAGTAGGAGGCGTGGTTGGTGTCGGCGTACCCGCGATAGACGACGAGCGTCTCGCCGTCGAACGTCGTGCCGGGCGTTTCGTACGCCGTTGCGTACCGCGCAGTTGGGTGGTCGTAGTACCGCGAGAGCACCTGCCAAGCGGAAAAGTCGGCGACGACCAACGTTTCGTCGGCGGCGCTGTCGACGGTGAACCGATACAGCGACGCTTCCTGCGCGGTCGTTCCAAGCCGTCCCGCGCTGGGCGACTCGTCGAGGAGTGGATCGTCGGGCGCCCCGGCGCCGTTGCCCGTCATGACGACCAGATACGGCGCCCCCACGAGGAGACAGACGAGCGCAATCGCAGCGATCGAGTGGGGAGCGGACCGAGCCCGCGAGAGCAACGCCACGATCGCGGGCGCCGAAAGTACAGCGAGGAGTACGTACAGAAACGTCGTCCAACGACCCGAGAGAAAGGCGCTCACGCCGACCATCGGCAGCACGAAGACAAAGACGCTGGTCGTGACGACGCCGACGCCGAGCGAGAAGGCGATGCGGCCGTCGTCGCCGTCGCGCTGGGCCAGCCAGTAGACGGCGCCGGTTACCGCGAGCGCGAACAGCAGTCCGGTTCCGAGCACCTGTACCCACGAGAGCGCGTCCGCCCCCGAGAGCGCGGCTGCGGCATCGGCCGGCAGCCGCGCTGACGCCCGCGAGGTCGCCCCATCGAGGAGGCCGGTCAGCTCGTTGGTGATCCACGTGCCGGTCACCAAGATGAAGCTCGGGGCGTCACCGGCCGGCCCGTTGTACCGGGTGATGCTCGCCTGCAGGAGAAACGCCACCAGCAAAAGCGCCTGTATCCCGCCGACCGTCCGGTCGAGCGTTCCGCTCCAGAACAGGCTCCCGAGCAGGTAGGCGTTGAGGGTCACGACCGCGACGAACAGGCTCAGTTGGTGCGTCCCGACGAGTCCGGCGAGCGCGACGAACAACAACGCACCGACGGCTCTCGACCGGGTCTCGATGTACCACTCGGTACAGCACAGCAACAGCGCGAACAGCGCGACGCCGATGGTCGTCGGCGTCGTGTGAATCGTCGCAAAGATCACTTTGTCGGCCGCGAGGAGCACCGTCGCGCCGACCAGCCCGACGGTCGGTCCCCAGACGCGGTCGAGTAGGAGGAAAACCGCGCCGGCGACGACGACGGTCGAGACGACGGTGACGAGCACGAACGCGGCGTGACGGGCCGACACGCCCATCGCCTCGGCGCCGCTCGCGGTGAGCAGGTGATACACCGGAGCGTACCAGTACTTCGAGGTCGCAAGCGGTGCCATCGACTCCGCGGCCGCGATAGCCTCGGCGACACGGTTGTGATACAGCGCGTCCATCCCGATCTGGATCGCGCTCGCGTAGTACACCATCCCGCGGTGGACGACGCCGGTCGTCACGACCAGTCCGAACCCAAGACGGGGCGACTCGAGCGCGAACGCGCCCAACACCGTCACAAGATACAGCACGAGCACCAACGCGTGGACCTCGATCGGCCGGGAGTAACCGTTGGCGCCGTAGAGTGCGATTGCACCCGCTGCAACGAGACAGTAGGCGGCCAGTACGAGTCGCGGGTCGAGCCGTTCGATCGTCGTCTCGATCGACGCCGTACGAACGGCGTAGCCCAGCCCGGCACCGGCGGCCAGCAGCGGCGGGATCACCGTCGTGTACGGGTTCGAGACGACCAGCGCCAGCGCCACGCCCACGATGCCGGCGAGCATCGAGATGCCGGCGACGAACTGGGCCGAGAGCGCGATCCGGCGCGCGTTTCGATACATTGCCTAGGTAGCGTACCAGACGGGGGTGGCTTTGTTATAGATTCTATTCGGGGCCGTTGCCGGACTGCTACAGCAGGTGAGAGGAGGATCAAAAAGCGTGAGAAGCGACTCGTCGACGGGTTAGATCTCGGTGACGCGCTCGTGGGGCGTTTCGACCGCCGCGGCGTCCTCTTCGAGCAGTGCGACGACGAGGTACGGAACGTGTTCCTCGAAGTACTCGATCAGCGCGGCGATCCGATCGGAGTCGATGGCTTCCAGCGAGTCCAGTAGCATGAACGGCACCGTCTGGTGCACGTCGTGGACGAGATAGCCTGCGAGCGCGAACACCAGTCCCGTCACCTCGCGCTCGCTTTCGCTGAGGTGCGTGATGTCGTCCTCGTAGGCAGCGCCGTGGTCGGTGCTCCGGACAATCTTCAGATCGAACGAGGATTTCGAGACCTTGCGACGCCCCTCGCGGACTTCCTGTTCGGTGCGGTCGATCCAGATCCGATCGAGGTTCTCGTAGCCGAGCACGTCGAGGACCTGCTCCATGTGCTCGTTGAACTCCTCGACGGCGTCGGCTTCGATCCGGTCGATGCGAGTCCGAAGCTCGGTCAGCTCCTCCGCGACGGCCTCGCGGCGCTGTTCGAGTTCCTCGCGCTGTTCGAGCCGTTCTTCGATCGACTCGATCCGCTCTTCGACATCGTCGCGGTTCCCTTCGAGGCGTTCGAGTTCGAACTCCAGTTCGTTGACCTCCTTGTGCTGGTCGAGCAGGTCGTCCTGAACGTCCTCTTCGAGTTGCTCGACAGCGGCTTCGAGCGCCTCGATCTCGTCGGTCAACTCGTCGCGCCGCGACTCGTACTCCTCGATGCGCTCGCGTCGCTCGTCGATCTCCTCGTCGATGTTGTCGAGCTTGTTCCGCGTGCGTTCGAGTTCCTGCCGTCGGTCGCGGAGGTCGCTGAGTTCGGACCGGGCGTCGCGCAGCGACGACGAGATTTCGCTGCGCTCGTCGAGGCGCTCTTGGCGCGTCGAGCGGAGCTGTTCGATCGTGGTCTCGATCTGTTCGCGGGCGACCGACGAGCCGCAGGTCCAGCACTCGACCGTTTCGGAGTCGGGCAGCAGCTGGTCGGTCAGATCGCCGCCGCTGGACTCGCTGGCGTCCGCTGTCCCGCGCGCGGCGTCGAGCCGCTCTTCGTTGAACTGGATCGTGCTCTGGAGCTGACTGATTTCGGCCGTGAGCGCCTCTTTCTCGTTCTGCAACTGGTCGATCTCGGTCTCCAGTTGGTCGATCTTGTCGACCGGACGCTCCGGAGTGTCTTCGAGTTCGTCGGCGAGTTCTTCGCGCTCGTCCTCGAGCGCGTCGATACTCTCGCGTTCGGTGTCGATCCGCCGGCGGACGCGTTCGAGCTCCGAACGGGTTTCCTGCAGTTCGTCGAGTTTCGCGTCGAGTTCGTCCTTGTCCTCTCTGGTCTCTTCGACACCGGCTTCGGCCTCTTCGACCCGGTCGGTAGCCTCCGAGAGTTCCTCGCGCAGCTCCTCGATCTCGCCGGTCAGTCGCGTCCGCTTTTGTTCGAGATCGGGGAGCTTCGCCGAGAGATCGTCGAGTTCGTCGAGTCGCTGGTCGATGTCGCGTTTTTCCTGTTCGGTGCGCGAGATTTCTGTGCGAATCGCGTCGGTGTCGACCGGGCGCATGATGATATCGCGGAGGTCGTCGCCGCGGGCGACGGCACGCCGAGCCTCGTTGTTTTCGAGGAGGAACGCGAAGAGATCCGCGAGTTCGCTGTCCTCGAGGTACGGATCGCCCTCAGTAACGATCGTCCCGTTTCGCCGTTCCAGCGTCCGGTCGTAGCTCTCGTCGCCGACTTCGAGCGTCACGTGCCCGGAATCGGCGTCGGCTTTCAGCGACGCGTTATCGCTGCCCAGCGCCGCCATGATCGCTTGCAGTAGCGACGTGCGGTTGGTCGCGTTGCGTCCAGTCAGTGCTGTGACACCCCGGTGAAGCGTCACTTCAGTTTCGTCGATACCGCCGATGTTCTCGACACCAAGCGTGACGCTCTGTGGCATCGTCGATCGCTGCTGTCCTGAATGAGAACTCATTACGAACGTCTTCAGCACGATTGTATTTATGTGTTGGCACTCTCTGACACTCTCCGCCGGTTCAGCCACCAATTTATTACGTCCATATGCGTGTAAATGCCCGGCACGAAGTCAGCGCGAGCCAGCTCACTCACCCGAACAGTCACACGCGCCCGCGTCGAGCAGTTCGCCGACCGTGTAGTGACTCCCACAGTCTTCACAGACGACTGTGACGTCGACGAGGACGCTGTACTCACCGATCGACAGTGCGTCGGCGTTGTCGAGACGCCCGATCGTGTCGTCGGTGACCGCGACAGTACGATTCTGCAGCGCCCGCACCGTGTCGCGTGCGTTCTCGATCCGCTCGTCGGCGTCCGGCTCCTCGATCGAGGCCGCGAGACAGTCCGTCAGGTGGGTATGAACCGTCTGGTGGGAGACGAAATCGCGTTCGACTTGCTCGATCGGTACCGAGGCGTGTTCGAGCTCCCGCCGTGTCTCGGTTCGGCTCCCGCTGCTGACGTCGTCGTCGGTGAGAATCCGATAGATGTTCTCGAGTTCGCCGTCTCGGTACTCCATCGCGGCCTCGTCCATCGCCGATCGGAGCACGCGCCGATTGACTTCGTGGGCGAGTTGCCGGAGACTACGCCGTTCACCACGGGCGCCCGTCCAGTCAGCCACGAGGTCGTCGTTCAGTGCCGCAAGGTCGTACTGATCGATGATGCGACCGACTTTGCAGCCACAATCCTCGCCGGAATCGTCGTGTTCGCTCACACGTCCCCCTATGAGGTGTCGGCTCAAAACTGTTGTTGATCGTCACCGGACACCGTTGACAGGGGAGTATGGAAACGCTACCGGAGGCGCATCTTGCAGTCACGGTGAACAGCGGGACGGTCGCGTCGCTGGTTTGACACCGTCGATTTCAACCGTACGCTGATACTATACTCTAGTAGCCTTCACGTACTTCCGGCTATTTTGGCATGTAAGGCACTCTATGGGCGTCTCCCAGCCGAATAGCGATACGATTATGGTGCCGGATACAAGGAGTTACAGCCGACGTTCACTACCGACTTTACCATGACTAGCAATATGACGCTTCCCCCCTTGAGAGACGAGACGGCGACGCAAACGTCGACAGCCGACGGCACGCAGTCAGCGGCGGCGACAGCAGACGAGCATCGGCTACAGCACGATTTTCAGGACGAGCAACGGCTCAGCACCAGCGTGGTGCGCGCCGTCGCAGCCGCGCTCGAGACCGATCCGCTGGCGCTGGACGAGCAGTTGCACGACGCCATCGATCCCGATGCGCTCGATCGCTTACTCGGTGGAGATCCCAATAACGGCAGTGGCTGTCGGCTTTCGTTCGAATTCGCAGGCTGTGCGGTGACGATACGCGGCGACGGTCAGATCATCGCCCGTCCGAACGCGTGACAGACGGGCAACGTAGGGAATCCCACGGGACCATTTGGACCACATTTCACAGAAGTAACCAAAGGAAAACTACAGGTGCCGGTAGTAATTTATACTACTAAGTTGAAGCTACGATCTCATGACAGGATGGCTGTCGGAGAGCGATCGCAAGCGCATCGAGGAGTTCGCACAGACGCCCAAATACGAGCGAAGTCCGGAGATGCTGTCGCCGGACGCGGAGGATGACGACGAAGAGTAAGGTCGACCGAAGCGGAGATCGAGGTGAGAGGGGAGAGATTCCGAAACGAAGAACACGAACGACCGGACGAATTTGACGCTGCCATCGCAGTCACAGCCCGTTTTTCTTCGCGATGAGTCGGTTTCCCGGAATCGCCGCCAGTCACGCATCGTGAGGTGCCATAGAGCCACATCGTCGTGACTGGGCAGAAAGTCGACCCCGCCGCCGTGGCGAGAGACAAAGAGCTCTGGCGAGAGTTCACTACGGGACGCTCGCGCGCAGTCCCACGACGGCGTCGACGGCACGCTCGATTGCCCGGCGCTCACGCTTGCCGACAGCGGCGTCACGTCCGATCACAGGTGCTGACGGTCGGCGATGCAGTCGGGCAGCTGCTGGTGGACGCCGACGCTGCCGCTACGTTCGTGCGGGCACCGGCAGCAGCCTCACTCGACCATGTTCTCGGCCTGAATCTGCTGCCAGATCTCCTCGCCCGGCTCGGTGATGCCGTACACCCGGCCCTTCTTGCGGTCCTCCGAGACCAGCAACTCGACGAGCTCGCGCTCGCGGAGGCTGCTCAGCGCACGCGAGATGTGCGCGATGCCGGCGCCGGAGTCCGTCGCAATCTGTGTGGGCGTCGCTGGCCCCTCCGACAGCCGCCGGAGCACTTCGACCCTGTACCTCGAACTGATAACGAATCCAATCTCGTCCCACTCGTCGTTCATGGTATCAACACGCTTGTTTCCTTTTGCTATGCGGCAAGCGGCTTAATACATGTCTATCGTCAAAACTGAATTCCCCAGACGATCATACTTTAAGCTACGGAAAACTGTGACGACTGGAAAGTTCATCTACAGTATGTTCGGTGTACTTTGGTCTGAAGACAGATGGCAATCACTACCTACGTCTGGCTCGGTGTAGTTGTCAGCCGGCTGCCGATACGTATCGCCACTCGGGGTGTGGTTACACCTGCCATGGCATACTGTCGTCGTAGCTACCGCCACATCGTCATGACCGAGCTCCGAGAGACGATGAAATGCCGTTATAGAGCCAGAAATCGACATTCTGCGAGTCGTTGTGGTATTCGTCGACTGCCGACCGGCTATCGGCTGATTGCTAAGGACGGTATTACAAAGCGCCGAATCGGCAAGTCGCTCACACGAGTGACCTGTATGACACGCGAGCCAGTGACTGTCGAGTCGGGCGCGAGCGCGTCGGCTAGTGATCGATCGGCTCCACCGCTACCTCGATGACCCACGGCGATGTCGAGACGGGTTGGCGGGCCAGACTCCGCCGTTCCGCCCAATCGGTCGCACTGGACGGCGCGGCGATCGCAGGTTATCTGTCGATGGTGGCCGCGTGGCTGTACCTGTTCGACCCCGGCGGCGTGTTGCGGTCGTTGCTCGGAGTGCCGCTAGCGCTGTTTCTGCCGGGGTACGCCGCCGTCGCCGCGGCGTTTCCGTCGAACGGGTCACAGAACAACCGGCACGAAACAGCGACGCCGAACGGACTGGTAGCGGACGGCGTTCCGGGATGGTACGAGCGGCTGGCGCTATCGCTGGCTGTCAGTCTCGCGCTCTTGCCGTTGCTCGGACTGGTGCTTGCGAGCACGCGGTGGGGATTTAGCACCCGAGCGGTGCTCGTTTCGCTGGGCGGGCTCACCGTGCTCGGCATGTTCGTCGCGGTGCTCAGGCGGGCGCAGCTCCCGGCGCAGGCACAGTTTCGGGTTCCGATCGACACCGCCTCGACCGACGCGTATCGCGGGCTGTTCGCGCCGGAAACCCGGTTCGATGGTGCGTTAAACGTGGTGTTGATCCTGAGTATCGTCGTGGCGACGAGCGCGGTCGGCTACGCGCTGATCGCGCCACAAAGCGGTGGAGGTGGATCGACCAATTTCCAGTTGTTGACCGAAAACGAGTCAGGCGAGCTCGTCGCGTCGGGCTATCCCGACTCGATTCCACCGGGTGGAAGCGCTGACATGGTCGTCGCGGTCACCAACAGCGGCGACGAGCAACGGGAGTACACGGTCGTCGTCGAGACCCACCGCGTCGCCGAGACGAACGGCTCGCTGGAGGTGCTCGAACGAGCCGAGCTGACGCGTTTAGAGATGACAGCCGCACCCGGATCGACCGCGAGGACGCCGCATACGATTTCGCCGTCGCTGACGGGAGAGACGCTCCGCATCAACTACTACCTGTATCAGGGCGATGCGCCGGACGATGCCGACGCCGAGAGCGCCGATCAACATCTCTGGATCACCGTCAACGGGTCCGCGGGCGGCGCCTGATCGACGTTTTCCTTTCTACTCGGGGATGCTGCCTCACGCGCGCGAGTGACCACTGACGAAGCAGGACGGAGGGACACGTGACGAAACAGACCGGATGAACACGTGACGAAGCAGGACGGATCGACGAAGCAGCCCGAATCGAGATCGTGCCGGCGTCCGAGCGACGGCATTGAGTTGGCGGTCGGTCGGTGGCATCGAACCACTCGACGGATCTGGTGGCCGACTAGCGCTTGCGGTCGTCGATCAGTTCCGTCGAGATCTCCGTGCCGCTTCGCTGGGTGTCGATCAAGTGAACGATAGCGGTGGCGGCAAAGGCTGCGATGATGATCAGACCGGCAGTGAACTCGCCCAGCGCGGCGAAGGGGCCGATTCCGAGGGCCACGACGAGATAAAAGAGCGCACCTGCGACGGCCAGCCCCAGATAGTACTGCTGCCACGGGCGGCTGTCCTCTTCACGCGAAAGATACGCGCTGATGTCGTCGGCTTGGTCGGCGAGCGCCACGGTCCCGCCGTCGGAGTCGTACTCGATAATCCCGGCGTCTTCCATCTTGGGAACGTGGGTCTGATACAGGGAGACGTAGACGCGCTTGCGCTGCTGGCTCGTCAAGTCGTCGACGGCCGTCTCGTTCTCCCAAGCGGCAACCTCGTCCGCGAGCTCGCCGATCTCTATCTCGCCGTCGACCTGGTTGAGATAGTACAGGACGAACCGTCGGCGAGGACTACTCAACAGATCAAACACTACGTCTTGGGAAAGTGCGTCGCGGTCGGGATGGGACATTACTTACGTGTCATGCTCGGCGCTCGCCTGGGTGCGGTTCCGAACCTCTACAGCATGCTGTCTTTCAATCGGTACTTTGTTACATAGTCACTAAAAAGGGACCGTGCCGAAACCGCCGCATTCGACCGGCGATCGACTGGGGTTCGGTCGCGGCTCACACTCGGCTAGCACGGCGAAGTAGTAAGACTATTTTCGCAGGAAGGAGCGGCGATAAGCGGCGATCTACGAGACACGCAACGAGCGCATAACAAAGGCGATACGTTGATAAGCGGCGGGTAGTCCGAGACGCCGACCGACTCCGATATACCATGTGTTCGACACACCGATTCGACCCAGAACCACACGATCGACTCGCATCGCCGGACGTGCCGGCGACGCCACTCTCGACTGACCGACAGCTGTCGACAGCAGCACAGACCGCCGCCGGCGAGGAGGGGATTCCGTGACGACAATTCCGATCGCGGATCCGGACCTCGGTGAGGAGGAGCGACGGCGCGTCGGCGACGTGATCGACAGCGGCGTCGTCGCCGACGGGCCCACCGTGCGGCGGTTCGAAGAAGAGTTCGCAAGCTACTGCGAGGCAGACCACGCCGTCGCCACCTCGAACGGGACGACGGCGCTCCACGCCGCGTTACACGCGCTCGGCATCGGCGAGGGCGACCGAGTCGTGACCTCGCCCTTTTCGTTTGTCGCAAGCGCGAACTCGATCCGGGTGAACGGCGCGACGCCGGTCTTCGCCGACATCGACCCCGAGACGTACAACCTCGATCCCAGCGCCGTGGCCGATCGCTTCGAGGAACATGACGGCGATATCGACGCGATCCTCGCAGTGCATCTGTACGGCCTGCCGGCCGACATCGAGACGCTGTCGGCCATCGCAGACGAGCACGACGCCGCGCTGGTCGAGGATGCCGCGCAGGCTCACGGCGCGACCTATCAGGGGCAGCCGGTCGGGTCGCTGGGCGACGCGGCCTGCTTCTCGTTTTACCCGACGAAGAACATGACGACCGGCGAAGGCGGGATGATCACGACCGACCGCGCCGACGTTGCCGAACGGGCCGCTCGCTTCGTCAATCATGGCCGGAACGATACGTACGAACACGTCGAGGTCGGCCACAACTTCAGGATGACGAGCATCGCCGCCGCGATCGGGCGCGCGCAACTGGAGAAACTTCCCGAGTACGTCGACGCTCGCCGGCAAAACGCCCGCCAACTCACCGACCGGCTCGGCGGGATGTCGGCGGTCGCACCGCCGTTCGATCCGCCCCAGTCCCGCCACGCGTACCACCAGTACACGATCCGGTCGGCCGACCGCGACGGACTCAAAGCGTATCTGGAGGATTCGGGCATCGACACCGGCGTGTACTACCCGACGCCGATCCACGAACAGCCAGCCTACGAGCACGTCGACGCCGACGCGCCGGTCGCCGAACAGACCGCCGGCGAGGTGCTGTCGCTGCCGGTGCATCCGAAGCTATCCGACGACGACGTGCGGACGATCGCAACAATCGTGCAGTCGTACTACGAGTGATTACATGACTCAGAGCCAACTCAGAACTGGCGTCATCGGCGTGGGAAGCATGGGCCAGCACCACGCCAGAGTGTACCGCGAGCTACCCGAAACCCGACTCGTCGGCGTTGCCGACGCCGATGCCGACGCCGCCCGAGCGGCGGCCGACACGTACGAGACGGCGGCCATGGAGATCGAGGAACTGCTGGACGCCGTCGACGCGGTTTCGATCGCCGTCCCGACGCCGTACCACTACGAAACCGCGAGTGCAGCTCTCGACAGTGGCGTCGACGTGCTGGTCGAGAAGCCGTTCGTCGACTCGCTGGACGCCGGTCGCCGGTTGATCGACCGCGCCCGCGAGCGCGGTCGCACGCTACAGGTCGGACACATCGAACGGTTCAACCCCGCAGTCAGGGCGCTGACCGATATTGTTCCCGATCTGAACGTGATCGCTGTCGACGCACGGCGGCTCGGGCCGCCACTGGACCGGGATCTCGAAACCAGCGCGGTGCTCGATCTGATGATCCACGATATCGACGTGTTGCTGGCACTGATCGGCGACGACGTGACCGTCGCCGAGGCCGCGGGCACAGCTGACGGCCAGTACGTCACCGCGACGGTCGAACTCGGGGACGGCGTCATCGGGTCGCTGACGGCCAGCCGCGTCACCCAGCAGAAGGTCCGCGAGCTGTCGATCACCGCCGAGGAGTGTCAGGTCCACGTCGACTACATCTCGCGATCGGTACAGATCCACCGTCACTCGATCCCGGAGTACATCGAGCGCAACGGCGACATTCGCTATCGCCACGAGAATATCGTCGAGCACCCCACCGTCGACAACGGCGAGCCGCTCAAAAAGGAGCTGTCGGCGTTCGCAAGCGCCGTCGAAGACGGGACCGAACCGGTCGTCACGGCCGAAGACGGGCTCAAAGCGCTCGAACTGGCCCGCGAGATCGAAGACGAGGCGACGGCGAGCGCACAGCTCACCGCGAAACAATGAGCGAGGCGGTCGCTCGGCCGGACGTGACGAGTCTCTATCGGAGCGACGCCGACGCCGCGGCGCAGCGGGAGGCGTTCCGGGCTGGCGACGTGCCGACCGCGGTGTACGGACTCGGACGCATCGGACTGCCGCTATCGCTGGTTTACGCCAGCACGACCGGCGAGGTGGCCGGCGTGGCGTCCGACCGCGAGACCGCCCGCCAGATCAACGACGGCGAGTGCCCGATCGCTCACGAGCCCCGCCTGAAATCGCTGTTGCGAACCGCCGTCGGCGCCGAGGCGCTCACCGCCACTGCCGACGTGTCGACGGTCGCAGCGGCTGCGAGCGTCCACGTCGTCGTCTCCGAAACGGGCGTGCGAGCGGACGACGTACCGGACCTCTCGACGCTCCGTACGACGCTCCGAGACATCGCGCGGGAGCTCGATCCGGGCGATCTGGTGCTCGTCGAGTCGGCAGTGCCGCCGGGAACCTGTCAGGATATCGTCGCGCCGATTCTCGAAGCCGGAAGCGGGCTCGACAAGGGCGAGTTCGGCGTCGCCGCCTGCCCCTCGCGGGCGGCACCCGGTCGGGCGCTGACTGACCTCCGCGGGAGCCACCCCAAGCTCGTCGGCGGCGTCGACGCCGAGAGCACGCGGGCTGCGGAGCTGGTTTACGACGAGTTGCGCGTCGGGGAGGTCGAGACGGTGCCCGACAGCACCGTCGCGGAGTGCGCGAAGGTGATCGAAAGCGCCTACCGTGACGTCAACGTCGCGCTGGCCAACGAACTCGCGCGTTTGGCCGGCGAACTCGGCACCGACGTGCGCCGCGCCATCGAGGCCGCGAACACCCAGCCGCACTGTCAGGTTCACAACCCCGGCCCCGGCGTCGGCGGCCACGCGCTGCCGGACCATCCCCACTACCTCGCCGGCGAGTGTGCCACCGAGACGCCGCTGTTGTCGGCCGCCCGTGAAGTCAACGAGGAGATGCCGGCGTTCACCGCCCGGACGCTCGTCCGCGAACTGGCCGCCGTCGACACGCACGTCGAAGACGCCGTCGTCGTGCTGTTCGGCCTCTCCTATCGACGGGCCGTCGCCGACGCCAGAAAGTCACCGGCCTTGGGGCTCGGCGAGACGCTGAGCCGGTTCGGCGCGACCGTCGTCGGCGTCGACCCGCTGCTGGAGGACTTCTCGGCGTTCGACGACATCTACCTCGCCGATCTCGAACATGTCGGTGAGATGGATGTCGACGCCGCGGTGCTGGTCACCGACCACGACGAGTTCTCGTCGTTCGACTGGGGGACGTTCGACGATCCGATCGTCCTCCTCGACGGGCGGGACGCGCTCGGCGATGCGGGCGTCCCCGACTCGCACCGCGTCTACACGATCGGGCGCGGCGGCGACTGATCGGGATTTCTGTTTTTAAAGATTGTCAGAAGAGCTGCCAGCGTAGCCTTCAGCGCGCGCAGGGGTCGTCGACTCCTGATGGCGGTCAGCTACTGATAGCGTCGCGCCCCGGTCAGCTACTGATAGCGTCGCGCTCCGACCGCGACGGCCGCGAGCGCAACGAGAGCGGCCGCGACGCCGAAGCCGGGTAGCACGTCTGCGGGCCCCGATCCGCCGGCACCACCGACCTGAACGCTCGTCGTGGTATCAGCGACCGCGATCTCGTAGGTGCCGGCGTCCTCGAACGTCGTCGACACCGAGAGTTCCCGGCTCTCGCCGCTTTCGAGTTCGATCTCGCGGGTGTCGATCACCTCGCCGCCGACGGCGATCTCGACCGAGAACGACCCCGCTCGGCTACCGTCGTTCTGGACCGTAGCCTGAATGTCGACCGTCTCGCCGGGGTCGGGACTCGACGGCGAGGTCGTCACCGACGAGGCGGTGAGTTCGGCACAGCGACCCGCCGACACCGTCACCTCCTCGGTGAGGCTATCGAGCGCCGTGCGGTTGTACTCGCCGCCGGACGCCGAGACGACATCCCACTGGGTGATGTCGCCGTCGTACTCCCGGAAGTCGGCGCTGTCGTTGAAGTACGGCGTGATCGTCACGTCCTCGCCGAAGCCGCGGAGGGCGCCGCCGTCGTTGCGTCCGCCGGTGTAGGCCCACGTCGCCCGGGCCGAGGTCCCGGAGTGGCTCCACTCGTCGAGGTTGCCGCCGGGACGAGTGCCATTATAAACGTCGTCCTGGACGGCCCACTCGCTGTTCTCGGCGAGCCCGTCGAACTGCATCGTCACGGCGCCGCCGTCGGAGTCGTCGCCGATGCGCTCGTGGATGACGACGAGGCTCGTGCCTTGGCTCCCCTCGTAGACGAACATCGTCGTCGTGTCGCCGCGCTGGAGTTCCTGCGTACCGTAGGAGCTGTAGACGTTGTTCGGTCCGTCGTGGGTCTCGGGGTTCCGGTAGTCGTAGAACTCCTCGACGGTCTGAGAGCCGTTGCCGAGTGCCTGAATCTCGATACACTGGTCGCCTTGGGTTACGGCGTACGTCTGGGAGTCGCCCTGCTGCAACTGGGCAGCGCCCTGCTGGGTAGCGGGAGAGTGCCCGCCAGCCAACGGCTGGGCGACCGCCCCGGTCGCCAAAGCGGCGACGCAGACGAAACACAGTACTGCGGCGGTGATGCTGTCGCGCATAGTCGTGTCGTGGCCGCCCCTACCGACCTCGCCGGCTTAGTAATGGTGCGTCCAAGCGCGTACAGCGGTGGCTAGGCAGTCGCTGAATCGGCTGGGTGTCCTACTGCGGGCAGGTCGTGAACTAGTACGCAGGGATCAGACGCAAGCAGTCGTTGTCCGAGCAGACGCGAGGCGGCGCCGGGACGAAACCAAGCGACGGTAGCAGCCGGACGAGCGCGGACGGGCAAGCCGCGTATAACAATGAGGCGCTCTATCTTCTGGAACGACGAGCCAATGGAGCACTCAGTAGCGGCCGGGGAACGAACCACAAACGCGGCGCCGAGGGGAGGCAATGTATCGCGGGCGTAGCGTCGGCATCGTCATCCCGGCGTACAACGAATCGGGATTCGTCGGGGACGTGATCGAGTCAGTACCCGAGTACGCCGACCGCGTCTACGTCGTCGACGACTGCTCGACCGACGACACTTGGGACGAGATCCAGCGTCACGCACGGGCGGTCAACGAGGCGTCAGAAATCGCCGTGATGGACGGCGGAGCAGCGAGCGAGACCGGACAGACTGTCGCCGGGGGAGGCGATCCGGGGGGAAGCGGGCAGTTCGAGCGGCGCGTCGTCCCGATCCAGCACGAGCAGAACCGCGGCGTCGGCGGCGCCATCAAGACGGGCTACGAACACGCCCGAGAGGACGGGATCGAGATCACGTCGGTGATGGGCGGCGACGGCCAAATGGATCCCGAGATACTGGATCGGCTGCTCGATCCGATCGTCGAGGATCGGGCGGACTACGTCAAGGGAAATCGGTTAGTCGATCCGGCCGACCGCGAGGAGATGCCGACGTTCCGGCTGATCGGCAACGGCATCCTCTCGGTGCTGACGAAGATCGCAAGCGGCTACTGGAAGATCGGCGACCCGCAGAACGGGTACACAGCGATCTCGCTCGACGCCTTAGAGTCGGCGCCGGTCGAGGACATGTACGAGTACTACGGCTACTGCAACGACCTGCTGGTCAAGCTCAACGCCTGCGAGCTGCGCGTCGCCGACGTGCCCGTGCCGAGCCGGTACGACGACGAAGAGAGCCACATCAGCTACGGCGAGTACATACCGAAAGTGTCGCTGATGTTGCTCTCGAACTTCGTGTGGCGCCTCCGCGTGAAGTACCTCGCGCGGGACTTCCACCCGCTCGTGTTCCTCTACGCGCTGGGCGCTGCGGGCAGTCTCGCCGGACTCGGCCGGGCGCTGCGAAACGTCACGCCGACCGACGACGCCGAGGATTCGCGGGCGAGTAGCCTACCGATTGCGCTGCTCGGCGCCCTCTCGCTCGTGCTGGCGATGATCTTCGACATGCGTGCCAACGAGGATCTCGAAGAACGGGACTTCGAGTAACGAGCGACCGTCAGGTTGGCTGTGGCTCCGATCGGTGGCCCAGCAAAACACCAGTAAAGAGGATCTACTGGCGGGGTATACGCCGTATAACAATGGTGGCCCTGCGCTTACGGTGTGATGGCGTCAGTGCCCCTGGCCCACTGCACCGCTGACCCACACTCTTTGGAAGGGTAGCTCAGTGGCAGAGCACCACCTTCGGGTGGAAGCCTCACGGCTTCGCGTGGTTCAAATCCCGCCCCTTCCGCTTTTGCGAGGAGTGGACACGACGAGCAAAGCGTAAACCGAGGGATTTGAGCAGGGAGGCCGCAGCGCCGAGCGAAGCGAGGCGACCGTCTTCCTGAGTTCAAATTCCGATCGACGCGGTCGATCGGCGTTCGAGATCCGGAGGATCTCTCACTCCCGCCCCTTCCGCTTTTGCGAGGAGTGGACACGACGAGCAAAGCGTAAACCGAGGGATTTGAGCAGGGAAGCCGCAGCGCCGAGCGAAGCGAGGCGACCGTCTTCCTGAGTTCAAATCCCGCCCCTTCCGCTTCTCGATTCACCACCAGCGAGGCGTTTCATCGCCGGGCGATGCGGATGAATCGTGTTCGGCAGACCAAGGGATTTGAACGAAAGGAGTCGCAGCCCGCGCAGCGAAGCGAGCAGGAACGTCTCCGAGTGGTTCAAATTCCGATCGACTACGTCGATCGGCGTTCGAGATCCGAAGGATCTCTCACTCCCGCCCCTTCCGCTCACCAGAACCATTTTGCGAGGCGTTTCATCGCCGAGCAACTGCTGTTCTGGTGGATCGGCCGACGAAGGATTCGAGCGAAGACAGGCGCACAGCAAAAGCGGACGAGAGGCCGCGTTATCGACAGTCGCGCACGTCACAGACGGCGCTGTCCGACGCGACGATAAAGGCGTCGGCGCGGAGGGCGTCTTCGTCAGCGGGCAAAAAGAGCAACTGGTGTTTGCCGTTGCTCTCTGCGGAGACGACATCGAGCTCTAGGGGCTCGTAGCCGAGATCGTCCTCGGGATCGGGGTCCATCGGGAGCGACTCCCACTCCTTGGGAGACATTCAGACCACCGCCGAGGGCGACGCTCTCGATGGGGCGCCGCTGGCCGGGTCAGTTCGGTCGCGGACCGCCGAGCTCATTCTTGGGTTTCGAATTCGACGGTCGCGTCGCCGCAGACCTGCATGCTCGTGACGGTCCCGGAGTACCGGTAGCCGTCGACGCCGTCGCGGACGATGCCCAGAACCTTGCCGTTCGAGACGTTCGAGGCCAGCGAGTCCCACGCCGAAGCGTTGCTGGGCGTCGAGGTCAGTTCCTCACTCTGCCGGATCTCGCCCGAGACCTCGAAGGAGTACGTGCTCGACGAGTCGGTATCGGAGCCGTCGATCACGATCGCGTTCGGCAGCCCGTCGTCGGCGTCGCCGCCATCGTCGGCCGCCGTCTGGGCGACCAGCTCGTCCTCGGAGACCTCCGAACCGTCGAGTTCGATCCACATCCAGTCGGCGTTGTCGACGGTCACGTCGGTGACCTGCCCGTACACCTCGTAGGCGTCGCCGTAGCCGTTGCCGGTGTACCCCGAGACGTTGTGGACGCCGTCGTCGCCGGCCTCGACGGTGAAGTTGCTCGTCGCGCGCACCTCGTTACCGCTCGGGCTGGAGTACGGCGAGTCGCTGACCGGGACGACCGGGCCGTCGGCGGCGAACTCGTAGGTCGCTTCGCCGGCGTCTTCGGTCGAGACGAACGACACCAGATGGGGATCCATATCCGGCAGATCGTCGCCGCCGTCGCTCGAGGTCGTCTCCCCGTCGCGTCCCGCGTAGGTGTGGATCGGAATCCGAGGCTTGTCGGTCGCCTGCTGGGCGTCGCTGCCGGTGACGGTGCCGGTCGCCTCGATGCCGATGTCGAAGCTGCCGTCGCCGGTGAGGTGGACGTTCTCGGCGCTCCAGCCGTCGCCGTGGTTGCCGATCGCCATGCTGGAGGAGTTCGTGTAGATCCGGGTGTTCCGGATGACGCCGCTGCCGCCCGAGAACTGGCTGGACATGTCGACGGGGTAGTAGCTGTCCACGCTGTGATAGATGTCACAGTCCTCGACGACGATGTTCTCGCCTGGCTGGCGGATTCGGAGGTTGCGCTGGTTCCAGACGCCGTCGTTGGGTGGCGAGGGGCCGTCGTGGACCAGCGTGACCTCGCGTGCGACGCTGTTGCTCGATCCCAGCCGGAGATTCGAGATGTTGTTGTTCTTGTAGAGACCGCCCTCGACGATCACGCGACCGTCTTCGGCGTCGTCGAAGCCTGCACCGGGACCGCTGGCGTACAGCCCGTTGTCCGAGAACCCTTCGACGTAACAATCGATGAACTCGATCGTGCCGGCGTGGTCGGCGCCGACGTAGAGACCGACCGCGTCGTCGCCGTCGACGACGCCGTCGGGGAGCCACACCTTGTCGAGCACCATTCGCGCGTCCTCGTCGCGGGCCTCGGCGCGGAGCTTCGCCTCCTCACCGCCGGTCGCGCCGCGGATCGTGATGTTCTCCAGTCGTACTTCGCCGCTCTGGGCGCGGACGGCGTTGTACCGGTACTCGCCCTCGGGATGGTGGAATCGGACGGCGCCGGGCTCGCCGTCGCCGATCAGCGCGGCGTTCGAGTAGTCGCCGCCGAGGCCGCCGCCGTTCCAGTCGTAGTCGCCCGGCGGAACGTGAACCTCGTTGCCGCTCTGGAAGTGATCTTCGAGATACCCGTCGATCTCGTCGCCGTCTTCGAGCCCTTCGTCGCCGAGGTCGACGGTGGCTGCCGCCGCCGTTCCGCCGAGTAAGCTCGTCGTACCGACCGCCAGCCCTGCAGCGCTGGCGAGCTTGAGATACGATCGTCTGTTCACGCCGGGGCTACCGTGTTCGGCCGCGTCGTTTGGATCTGCCATATCTCGGTAGGACCACCCTACACAAATAGTGATTTTTACCGGATTCGTCTCGAAAACAGCAGGATCACCACTGATACGCACGAATAGTAGAGAGATACGTCAAGAATACTTGCTAGTCGGGTACCGATAGCAAACCGGTCGGGTAGCATGCACTTACCCACGCGACGGCATCGAGCGCGCGCTCGGAGGAGTGATCGGTTCGTGGTAGACCGAGCGTACCAGCCGGAGAGCGCATCCATCGCTGATAGTCGCCGCGACGATACCGGAGCGATGCCGAGGGAGGGATTCGAGGGTAGAAAGCTTGGATTACCGGTAAGCCGAGGGTTACCGCGTCCGAACGGTTTCGCCGTTCCCGGGTGCGTGCAGCCGAGAGCGTGAAGGAAACCTATAACAAAGGCGACGCCAAGGCACTCCCTCGGATATGCGAACACTGCTTATCGGCATCGATGCCGCCTGCTCGCGGGTGTTAGACCCGCTGTTCGATGCAGGCGTGACCCCGACGCTCCGCGATATTTTCGAGGACGGCGTCTCGGGACGGCTCGACTCGCAGATTCCGCCGTGGACGCCGAGCGCGTGGCCGTCGGTCTACACGGGTGTCAATCCCGGAAAACACGGCGCCTACAGCTTCCTGTCGTTCGACGGCTACGACTGGGATGTCGTCAATCGCAGCGATGTCGAAGAGTACGCGCTCTGGGAACTGCTCGACAGACACGGACTCTCGAGCGTCGTCGTAAACGTCCCGGTGACACACCCGCCGAGCGAGATCGACGGCGCGGTCGTCCCCGGCTACATTGCGCCCGAAGATCCGGAGTGTCACCCCGCGGGCGTCCTCGAAGACATCCGATCGGAGATCGGCGACTACCGAATCTACGGCGAGCGCGGCGGCGACGCCGACGAGCAGGCGGCGGAGTACTGCGAGCTGACGCGGATGCGGGGCCGGGCGTTCAGCTACCTCGCCGACCGGTTCGACCCCGACTTCGGCTTCGTCCAGTTTCAGCAGACCGACACGGTGTTTCACGAACACCCGGACCGCTGGGACATCGTCGAAGAGATCTACGCGACCGTCGACGAGGAGATCGCCGCGATCGTCGAGGATCACGATCCGGACACCGTGCTCGTCGTCAGCGACCACGGGATCGGCGAGTACGACGGCTACGAGTTCCGGATCAACGAGTTCCTCGACGAACAGGGGTACATCGAACGAACCGCCGGCGACGGCGGGATGCCGTCGTGGTCCTCGATCGCGCGCAATGAGTTACAGACCGGTCGGACGGACGGCAACAGCGGTCGGTCGCCGCTGGAGCGGTCGCTGTCGATGGCCGCCAAGGTCGGCATCACCAGCCAGCGCCTCGCGGCGGTCGTCGAGCGCCTCGGACTGACCGAGTTCGTCCTCGATCGCGTCTCGACCGACACCGTCCGCGCCGCGACCGAGCAGGTCGACTTCGAGCGCTCGACGGCGTACATGCGCTCGCGGATCGAACTCGGCGTCCGGATCAACCTGCAGGGCCGCGAGCCCGGCGGCGTCGTCGCACCGGAGGAGTACGACGCCGTTCGCGACCGGCTGATCTCCTCGTTACGGTCGGTCGAGACGCCCGACGGCGATCCGATGTTCGACGCCGTCGTCCCCCGCGAGCGGCTCTTTGAGGGCAAGCGCCTCGAAGCCGCCCCCGATGTCGTGACGGTCCCCGCCGACTTCGACAACTTCCTGTCGGCGTCGCTGCTGGGCGAACAGTTCGCCGCGCCGAGCGATCCTTGGAACCACAAGATCGACGGCGCCTTCGCCGCGGCCGGCGAGGCGATCGGCGACGCCGATCCCACGTCGGCGCATCTGTTCGACGTGGCGCCGACCGTGCTTGCGACGATGGGCGTCCCCGCAAGCGACCGAATGGACGGGGCCGCGATGCCGTTCGTCGAGCCGAGCGGGACGACCGAGTATCCGACCTACGATCGAGCGACCACGGTTAGCACGGACGACGACGGCGTCGAACAGCAACTCACTAGCCTCGGATATCTGGAATGAGCATCGAAATCGAAGTGTTCGACCGCAACGATCGGGATCGGTGGAATCAGCTCGTCGAGGACTCCCCGCAAGGAACCCCGTTTCACCGGTACGAGGCACTCGAAGTGCTCGCCGACCACTCCGACGCGAACCTGCATCCGCTGGTCGGCTACAAGGGCCAAGAGCCGGTCGGACTGTTCCCGGTCTTCGGGATGTACAAGGGCCCCGTCGCGGCGGCGTTCTCGCCGCCGCCGGACCTGAAGGTGAGCTACCTCGGGCCGGCGCTGGTGAATTTCGAGCAGCTCAAACGACGGCGTGCAGAGCGGCGTCATTCCCGGTTCGTCGAGCAGTGTCTCGACGTGCTGGAGACCGAACTCAATCCCAAATTCACGCTCGTTCGAGCGTCGCCGTGGTACGACGACCCGCGCCCGTTCACGTGGAGCGACTTCGACGTACAGTTGGCACACACCTACGTCGTCGATCTCTCGCCGGGACGCGACGATCTGCTCTCGCAGTTCAGCAGCGACGCCCGCCGCAACGTCACGAACGACCCCGACGCCGATGTCGTGATCCGAGAAGACGGTGCCGGCGTGATCCGCCGGATCATCGAACAAGTCCGGGAGCGCCACCGCGAGCAAGACGAGTCGTTCCTGCTCTCGGCAGAGATGGTGACGGAGCTGTTCGAACGGCTTCCCGACGGCGTGGTTCGACCGTACGCGTGTACGGTCGACGGCCGGTTCGCCGGCGGCGTCGTCGTGCTCGACGACGGCGACACCGTCTACCGCTGGCAGGGCGGCGCCAAGCCCGACACGAGGGTTGCGATCAACGACCGCCTCGACTGGCGGATCATCACCGACGCCATCGATCGCGGACGGACGGAGTACGACCTCGTCGGCGCGAACAACCAGCGGCTCTGTGGCTACAAGGCCAAGTTCGCTCCCGATCTACAGACCTACTACAGCATTCGGGACGGCACCCGCAGCATGAACTTTGTGTCAGGGCTGTACAAGCAGCTGCGGTGAGTCGGACCGGGATCTATCGATCGGGTATGGCGGCGTCCCGGAACACGTCGACGCTCGCCTCGTCGTCCTCGACGAGCGCGGTCACGAAGTTCGTCGTGTCGATCTTGTCGGCCAGCAGTTTCCGTCGTCGCTCACGCCAGTCCTCGTCGCCGTCGAGGATCGAGATCGCCTTTTGAATGGCCCGGTCGTGGCGGCGTTCGCCGGCGTAGCTAAACACCAGTCCGTACTCGTCGCGTAGCTCGCGGATGTTGCCCATCCCGCGGATCGTCGAGACGAGAATCGCGGGGGTTCCGAGCACCGCGCTCTCGGTCGCCATCGTCGCGCTCTCGCCGACGAACAGATCAGCCCGAGCGAGGAGGTCGTGAGCGCGCTCCGGCGGTACCGACAGTTCGCGGTCGGCCAGTTCCGACGGGAGGTCAGCTTCGGCGGTGATGATCACTCGCGCGCCTTCGGCTTCGAGCCGTTCGACCGCGTCGACGGCGTCACCGATGCCCTCGTCGCCGATGTCGTGGGCGGCCTCCCACGAGACCAACCGAAGGACGACGAGGCGTTCGTCCGGTTCGAGACCGATCTCCTCGGCGATGGACGGATCGGGCGAGAAGCGATTGGGGTGGAGATACGCTAACTCGTGGTAGCCGGGGTACTTGACGTGGTTGTCGCCGATGTCGTCCTGATAGAACTCGGGGCTACAGACTCGATCGGCAAGCGGGTAGACGAACCGCTTTCGATAGGTCGCGTGCTCTGTGTCGGTGAACACGAGGTCCCGGCAGCCAAGTGCCGACGAGACGTGGACGACGCCCGGCTCGCCGATCGCCATCATCACGTCCGGGTCGATCCGGCGCGCGCGGCGGAGCAGCCGCCACTCGTAGGCCGCCTGAACGGCCGCCTTTCCGGGTAGGCTCGACGCCCGACCGGCGATAACCTCGTGGTCGATCTCGTAGGCGTCGAGCAGGTCGACGGCGATGTCTTTCTCGCGCGCGAAGACGTGGACGTCGTGGCCGCGCGCTTCGAGTTCGTCGATGGCGTTCCGGAAGAAGTGTACGTGGGCCGGATGCTGGATCGTGACGACGACATCGAGCGAGGGCTGGTCGCCGTCGCGGCCGAGTTCCGTTCGGGTGTGCGTTCGGGGCGAGTCGGCATCATCGTACTGTTGGCTGGCGGTCATCGTTCCACGGCGTTGAGCCCGCGCTTGGCGACGTTGACCGCGTAGTCTTTGGTCCATTCGACGGCGAACTCCGTCGTCGTACGCGCCCACCGGTTCGGGTGCGAGAGCACGCACAGCCGGTCGATCTCGCCCGATCGAAGCAGCGCGGCCAGCTCCTCGGTCGTGTCGACTTGGACGTGCTTTTCGCCTTGGCCCATGGTGTGATCCTTGATCTTCAACTCGCCGTCCCGCCACGTTCGCCCCGTGTCCGAGAAGTACGTCACGTCCTCGAAATCCATCGAGAGGTACGCCTCGCCGAGCAGGTCGTACGTCTCGAACGTTGGTGGGCTATCGTCGCGTCCGACACTCCCACCGCTGCTAGAAGTGGGGTGGGTCGACGCCAGCCGACCGCCGTCGGTCGCAGTTGCGCCATCCGCCCACATGTCGCGGTTGTCGTGGGCGGTCAGTGGATTGCCGTGCATGCAGATCGTGTCGACCGAGACGAGCGCTCGGAGTCGGGCGAGTTCGGCGCTGAAGAACTCGTGAGCCGCCGAAACGTCGCCGTCGGCACGATCGAGGTCCTCGTAGTGGTAGCCGACCTCGTGGCCGAGTTCCTCGATGCGTCTGATCAGGCCCGGCCGAAACGTCTTCTCGATCGTCCGGACGTAGTAGGTGCTCGGCACCTCCTTTTGGGCCTCGAGTCGGGCCATGTCGAGGGCGTTCTCGGGCTTTCGGTCGACGTCGTGGCGGAGCACGACGAACTGCTCGGGGAGCTCCCCGGCGTCCGTCGCGAGATACTCCCTGACCGTGAGAAACGAGTACCCCGCTTCGAGCCCCGCGTCGAGGAGCTCACCGTACGTCTCGAAGGTGAAATCGCGGTTCGTACCCATCAGTAACCGATAGAAGATAGTGCGCGGTGTTAGTAATCGGAGACCTATCTGTCGCTGCGGTGGGGTAGCCGGGTGCTACGAGAATCGACGGCTGCTGGCCCCCGGAGGCCACAGTGTACGACGGCGTCGACCGTACAGCCACCTTACCTGTCGCAAGTGCGCTATAACAAAGAGAACACGACGTAACTGCCGGACAACGCCTGTCTGCGGGCGTTGAGGAACTGCATGGTCTACACGCACAGCGGGCGCGACAGCACAGCATCGAAGCGGCGACGGACGGGAACGAAGCGCCGACCGACGGGAGGGCGGCGATGACCGACGCGGAACTCGGACCCGGCGTCGACGTGCAGGGCGACGCCACGGTTGGCACTCCCGGCGACGACGACGTACCGGAGATCGGCGCCGGCGCGACGATCCGGTCGGGGACGATCATCTACTCCGACGTGATGATCGGCGACCGGTTCCAGACCGGGCACAACGCGCTGATTCGAGAGGACACCGTCATCGGCGACGACGTGGTCGTCGGCACGAACACGGTGGTCGACGGGACGACGACGATCGGCTCCGAGGTGAGCCTCCAGACCGGCGTGTACGTCCCGCCGTACACCGAGATCGGCGATCAGGTGTTTCTCGGCCCTCACGCCGTCTGTACGAACGATCCCTATCCGATCCGACGGGATGTCGACCTCGTCGGCCCGACGCTGGAGGATCACGTCTCGATCGGCGCCAACGCGGTGTTGCTGCCCGGCGTCACGGTCGGCGAAGGATCGTTCGTCGCCGCGGGCGCCGTCGTGACCGAAGACGTCCCGCCGGAGACGCTCGCAGTCGGCGCGCCGGCCAGCCACGAACCGCTCCCCGAACCGCTCGACGGACAGAACACGATCTAAATGAGCCGATCGACGACCGCACTGTACGACGCCGACGCATCGACTGACGAACAGCGACGAGCCTTCCGCTCGGGAGAGATCCCGGTCGCGGTCTACGGGCTCGGCAAGATGGGCCTGCCGCTGGCGACCGTCTACGCCGAGACCTGCGGCAACGTGATCGGCGCCGACATCGACGAGAACGTCGTCGAGACGGTCAACGCGGGCGAGTGTCACGTCAAGCGCGAGCCGGGACTGGCCGACATCGTAGCCGAGACCGTCGAGTCAGGCGCACTCCGAGCAGTCAGCGACCCCGCCGAAGCCGCCGGCGAGGCGAGAGTCCACGTGGTTATCGTGCCGACGCTGCTCAGCGAGGACGACGCGCCGGATCTGTCGATTCTCCGCGAGGTGGTCGACGACATCGCCGTCGGGCTAGCGCCGGGCGACCTCGTCGTCGTGGAGTCGACGGTCCCACCCCGGACGTGCTCGGACGTGGTCGGCCCGCGCCTTCGGGAGAAGAGCGGGCTCGACGCCAACGAGTTCGGACTGGCGTTCTGTCCGGAGCGAACCGCCAGCGGGCGGGCGATAGAAGACATCCGCGGCGCGTACCCGAAGGTGGTCGGCGGCGTCGACGCCGAGAGCAGGCGGGCCGCCCAGCTCGTGTACGACGCGATCAACGAGGCGGGGACGATCCCGGTCTCGGACGCGACGACGGCCGAGGCCGTCAAGGTGTTCGAGGGCGTGTATCGGGACGTCAACATCGCGCTGGCCAACGAACTCGCCCGGATGGCCGACGAGCTAGCGGTCGATGTCACGGAGGCGATCGAGGTCGCAAACACCCAGCCGTTCTGTGACATCCACGATCCCGGACCGGGCGTCGGGGGCCACTGCATCCCCTACTACCCCTATTTCCTGATCAACGGGCTGGATTCCTGGAACCGGCTGCTCTCGACGGCCCGCGAAGTCAACGACGAGATGCCCGCGTTCACCGTGCGAAAGCTCGCCGAAGAGCTGGCGACCGCCGGGAAGAACGTCGCCGACGCGACGGTGCTCGTCCTCGGGCTGACCTACCGAGCCGGCGTCGAGGAGACCCGCGCGAGCCCGGCGATTCCGATCACCGAGCGCCTCGAAGAGTTGGGCGCCGAGGTGGTGACGGTCGATCCGATGCTCGACGACGCCGACGGGTTCGCCGGCCGGCAGATCCCGATCGGCGCCATCCACGAGCAGGACGCCGACGCCGCGGTACTGGTCACCGCACACGAGGAGTTCGAGGCGATCGACTGGGCGGCGTTCGAGCGCTCGCTGGTCGTCGTCGACGGCCAGCAGGCCCTCGACCTCTCGGAGACGCCACACCGCCAGTACACGATCGGCGTCGGCCGCGGCGCCGAAAATGCCGGTGAGTACGAGGAACGGCGTGCTGATGAGTCTGAGACGGCTGTCCCGGAACGACTCGGAGACGGCGGGAGCGTGCCGCGAGACGACGGATGCTAGACGGCCACTCGTTCGCGCTGTGTCTGACCCACGACGTGGACCGGCCGTACAAGACCTACCAGTCGGGATATTACGCGGTCACTGAGCGAGATGTCTCGCATCTGACAGCGGCGCTGCGAGGCAAAAATCCCTACTGGCAGTTCGAGGAGCTGCTGGCGCTCGAAGATTCGCTGGACGTTCGGTCGGCTTTCTACTTCCTCGACGAGCAGAACCTGTTCCGCGATCGGCCCGTGCGCGACTGGCTAGATCCGGGGAACTGGAAGCGCTACGTCGGCCGGTACGACCTGTCGGATCCCAACATCGTCGATCTGATCCGCGAACTCGACGACGGCGGGTGGGAGGTCGGACTTCACGGGTCCTACGAGTCCTACGACGATCCCGAGCGGCTGGCCGGCGAAAAACAGCGAATCGAGTCGATCCTCGGCGGCGAGGTGATCGGTGGTCGCCAACACTACCTCAACCTCGACGTACCCGAGACGTGGCGTCACCACGCCGATCTGGGGCTCAAGTACGACGCCAGCCTCGGCTCGTCGAGCACCTACGGGTTCCAGTACGGCGATTCGATCCACCGACCCTTCGGCGACGAGTTCGTCGTCTTCCCGCTGACGATCATGGAGGTCGCGCTGCCGAGTCCGACCGAGCACCTCGAACGCGCGTGGCGGGAGTGCCGGGCAGTGCTCGATGAGGCTCGCGAACGTGAGGCGATCACGACGATTCTCTGGCATCCACGATATTTCAGCGAGACTGATTTCCCCGGCTACCGGGAGCTGTACCGACGAATCGTCGAGTACGCGCTGGAGGCGGGCGCATGGGTCGGCCCCCCGGCGGAGCTGTACGATCGACTCGATCACCCACCCGAAGCGAGTGGAGAGGCCGCGACCAGCGATTACAAGACGACCTCGCAGCACTGACCGGGACGGCACAGTGCCGTGCTGATCAGGAGAGATCATCGCCGACGGGCTGATCGAGAGGGTCATCTTCGTGACACCGAACGAGACGACGAGTCGGCGGAGGAACTAAGTAATACTAGTTCTAAGTATTACTCAATATGAGTAATACCACGGACGGCGAGAAGATCGTCGCCGTCACTGAGAAAGGGCAGGCGACGATCCCGAAGTCGCTCCGGAAGAAACACGGCATCCCGGCGCCGGGCCGCGTGAAGTTCGTCGAGACGGAAGAGGGCGAGATCGTCGTCCGGCCGATCGGGTCGATGCGGGAGTTCCGCGGACTCGATCGGTCGAGCGAGGGGGACCGCGCCGCGACAGAGGCCCTCGACGAGACGCGGGAGGCGGACGCCAGCAAGAGTGACGAACTGGTCGATCGCCTGTCCGGGAGCGAGCAGACGGATGAGTGAGGCGATCGTCTTCGACGCCGAGCCCATCCTCGCATACCTCGACGACGAGCCCGGCAGCGACGCCGTCGAGGAGTGGATCGACCGGGTCGCAGGCGGGGAGATCGACGGCTACATCAGCCCCGTGACGAAGACCGAGATTCTCTACGTCGGCTCGCGGATCGGCTTCGCGCCCGACGACGTTCGGGCCAGTCTGAACCGCCTCGAAGAATTGGGGGTCGAGGTCCGCGATCCGACCGACTGCTGGGAGACGGCAGCAGTGCTCAAAGAGGCCTACAGCATGGCGCTGGGCGACGCCTACGCGCTTGCGACGGCCGAGGCGGTCGACGGGACGCTGCTGGCGGGTGCCGACGACGACTTCGACGGCGTCGACGCCGAGATCGAACGGTTCCGTGACGAGCCGGCGTGACCAATCTCGGTTGGGTCTTGCTGGATAATTTGGGACACCCCTTTATCGATGTGTATCTGTGACTCGTTCGCACAGAGACACTGCCATCCGACCCTCAGACAAAACCATGTGAAGAGATAGCATTCCAGAGTTGCCCGAAAGCAGTCACACAGTCGGTAAGAAGGAGATAACAAAGGCTGCCCTCGGGAGACCACAGACAGAACCACCGAATGAGAGTCGAGCGCCTAGATCTATCAGAATGGGGCGACGCGCTCCCGAATTCGGGAGTCGAAGTGTTTCACACGCCGGAAGCGCTGTCGGTGCTCGACGAGCACGCGACGGGCGACCTGCGGCTGTACGGCGGCTTCAAGGGGCAACAGCCGGTCGGGCTGTTCCCGCTGCTCGTGCAGGACCGGTCGATCGGCTCGGCCGTGTTGTCGCCGCCGCCGGGCTTTGGCGTCCCGCGGATGGGGCCGATGGTGATGCCGACCAGTCCAAAGCAGCGCAAGCGCGAGAAAGTAAACACCGCGTTCATCGAGGCCGTGCTGGAGGATGTCGGCGTGGATGACTCGCTAACGCTGTTCCGGTCGATCTGCAGCCCGGACTACGACGACCCGCGCCCGTTTAGCTGGTCGGAGCTGGGCGTGGCGACGAAGTTCACGTACGTGCTCGATCTGGCAAACGAGTCGACCGACGACGTGCTGACCTCGTTCAGCAAGAGCCTCCGGCGGGAGATTCGGGACGGAGAGGAGCTGGATATCGAAATCACCAGAGAAGGACTCGACGGCGCCCGGTCTGTCTACGAGGATACGAAAGTCCGGTATCAAGAGCAAGACAAGACGTTCCCGCTGTCGTGGGAGTACGTCCGCGATCTGGTCGACGCCGTCGACGAGCGCTCGCGTGTGTACGTCGCGCGCACATCCGACGGCAGGTTTCTCAGCGGGATCACGGTGCTGTACTCCGACGACGCGGCGTTCTTCTGGCAGGGCGGCACTCGGGCGACCCACGAGAACGTCAGCATCAACAGCCTGCTTCACTGGCGCGTAATCGAAGACGTGATCGAAGACCCGCCGATGGCATCGGTGACGAGTTACGATCTCATGGGTGCCAACACCGAACGGCTCTGCCGGTACAAGAGCAAGTTCGGCGCCGATCTGGTGCCGTACTACGTCGCCGAATCGCAGGGAACGGGCATGGACGTGGCCAAGCGCGCCTATCGGATGGTCTCCAGATGAGCGACGATCAGTCGTCCGTCGCCGACGCCCACCGATCCCGGCGGGGACAGTCGATTGACGACGCCGACAGCGAGTTGTCAGTGCTGAATCTCGTGACGAACGACCGCGCCCGGTTTTATAAACAGCAGGTGGCAGCTCTCGAACGAGAGGGCGTCGAATGCACGACGCTGGCGGTTCCCAGCGATCGCGAGCACGGGACGAGCACCGTCGAGGGCCGGTCACTGCTCGACTACGTCCGGTTCTACCCGATGGCGTTGCAACGCTCGTTCGGCGAGTACGACCTCATCCACGCGAACTACGGGCTGACCGGACCGGCAGCGGTGTTCCAGCCGAATCTTCCGGTCGTGCTGTCGCTGTGGGGCTCTGACCTGCTGGGGACCTACGGCCCGGTCAGTAAGCTGTGTGCTCGGTACAGCGACGCCGTGATCGTCATGAGCGACCAGATGGCCGATGCGCTGGGACAGGACTGTCACGTCATCCCTCACGGGGTCGATCTGGATAAGTTCGCACCGGCGTCCCAGCGAGACGCACAGGCAGAGCTGGGCTGGAAGCAGGATGCACAGCAAGTGCTCTTTCCGTACCCCCGTTCGAAGGCGGTCAAGAACCCGGCGCTTGCAGAGCAGATCGTTCACGTGGCCCGCGAGCGCCTCGATTCGCCTGTCGAACTGCAGTTCGTCTCGGGCGTCCCGCACGACCGGATGCCGACGTACATGAACGCCGCCGACGCATTGCTGCTCACGTCTGACCGCGAGGGGTCGCCCAACTCGGTCAAGGAGGCGATGGCGTGCAATCTTCCCGTCGTCTCGACCGACGTGGGCGATGTCGCACAGCGACTCGCCGGCGTGCGTCACTCCTTCGTCGGGCGAGACGAGACCGAACTGGTCGACTATCTGGTGTCGGTTCTCGACGCCGGCGTCGAATCGAACGGCCGCGAGGTAATCAGCGAGTTGAGCATCGATCGAATGGGCGAACGGCTCGCCGCGGTGTATCGGGACATCGCCGAGACGTGAGCGTCGGACGCATCGGCCGCAAGCCGACGGCGATCGCCCGGAAACCGGAGTACGAATGAGAGAACATGACCGCTAATACGACCGTCGACGAGTACCGCGAGACGCGCCGGACGAGGATCGCTTTGCTGATCGGCTTCGTCGCGCTGACACTCGCCGTGATCGCAGCCCACGGAGCACCGACGGAGGGGTACGAGCTGTCAATCTACCGGGCGACGCCGCTCCCGTTCTGGATCGGCGTCGGCACTGCGACGCTGCTCGGTCTCAGCGTCGCCGTCTGGGGGCCCGGAACCAAGCGACTCGGTCACGCCGCGACGTTGCTGACAGGAGCAAGCGTGCTCTCGGTCGTCGGGCTGCCGATCATCCGTGGGTACTACTTCTACGGCAAGGGCGACTCGCTGAGCCACCTTGGTTGGGCTCGGATGTTCGAGACGGGCGGGTTACATCCCATCGGGATGCGATACCCGGGGATACACACGATTTCAGCCATGCTCTCGAAAGCCGCCGCGATCGAGCTTCGCTTTGCGGTGCTGGTGACCGTGTTCGTGTTCTTCGTCGTCTTTCTCGTGTTCGTTCCCCTGTGTGTCGGCGCGATCACAGATGTCAATCCGGCACCGGTCGTCGGTATCGTCTCGGGGCTGTTGTTGCTGGCGATCAACAACCTCGGAACGCATGCCGTGGCGTACCCCACGACGCAGGCGATCATGTTCGCTCCGGTGGTGCTGTATCTTCTCGCCGGATACGTCACTGATCGCGGTGAGCACCGTCGACTTTGGGGCGACGCCACGGCTGTCGGAGCCTGTCTCGCGCTCTCGACGACCGCGATCGTGATACTGCATCCCCAACAGGCGGTGAATCTGCTCGGCGCGTTCGTGCTGATATCGATGCTCCAGTATCTCTACCGCCGATTCGATCGTGAGCATGCGGTCGCAGAGCACAGACAGTTGTACGCCCAGACGGGGGTGTTCGCGCTGGTCTTCTTGCTCTGGTCGGCGCGGTACGATCGGGTGTACGTCGCCGTCACCGACATCGCAACGGGGCTCGTGTCGACGACGACGCCCGGTGGCGCCGTGACGAGTCGCGCCGCGTCGCTGACGATGCTGGGCGGGAGCCTCGAAGAGATGTTCGTCAAGCTGTTCGGCGTCAGCCTGCTGTACGTGGTGCTGGCGGCGGTGCTCGTCGTCGCAGTGCTGGCCGGGAGCGTCGCCCGGATCGACGAAGACGGAACGGCGTACGTCCAGTATCTCGTGCTGACGGGCGTGCCGGCCGCCGGCTTCTTCGTCGTGTTCCTGCTGGCCAACGCCAAGACGCAGTATTTCCGATATCACGGATTTTTGATGGCCCTCGTGACGATCATCGGCGCCGCCGCGCTGGCCATCGGCCTCGACCGACTGCGTGCGTACCGGTCGCGGCGGCTGCTGTCGATCGTCGTGGCGGGAGTGCTGGTCGCGTTTCTGGCGCTCCAGATGATCGCGCTGTACTCCTCGCCGTACATCTACCAGCCGAACCCGCAGGTGACTGAGGCAGAGGTCGACGGGTACTCCGCCGCGCTCGAACACCGAAACGAGTCGACGGCCTTCGCCGGCATTCGGTCGGGGCCCCGACGGTTCGTCGATCTCTACTACGGAACGACGACGCAGGCCGCCGAGCAGTTCCCGTGGCGGCGCAACGTCGTCCCACAGGGCAACTTCCGGAACGGAACGCTCGAACGCGCCTTCGACGGTGAGACGTACGTTCCGGTGACTGAGGCCGACATCGAGCGCGAACTCGTCCTGTACGATGGGTTCCGGTACAACGAAGCCGGGTTCGACCGGCTCGACGAAGAACGCGAGATCGACCGCGTTCAGGCGAACGACCAGTTCCGGCTGTACTACGTCGATCCGGACGCCGGTGGCACCGGCAATCTGAATGCCAGCGGTGCCGGCGGGCCGAACGCCAGCGGAGGCGGTGCCGGGTAGGAGCGGCGTGAGTAGGAACATCCTTCGTGGCCGAGTAACCCGTGGAAGCGACGCCCAGTCAGCCCATAACAAAGCCCGGCGTGCCGGTGGTGACGGACGAGCATGGCCCAGCGACACGACGCGCGGCGCCGCGGCGCCGACGGCTTCCCGGAGCTGTCGGGACGGACAGTACTGGTGACCGGAGGCGCGGGATTCGTCGGTAGCCATCTGGTGGACGCCCTCGTCGACGAGAACGAAGTTCGCGTCCTCGATGACCTTTCGTCGGGGCGTCCGGAGCGCGTTCCGGCGGGCGTCGAACTGATCGAAGGCGACGTGCGTGACGCCGACGCGCTGGGCTGGGCGGTGTCGGACGCCGACATCGTCTTTCACCAAGCCGGGCTGGTCAGCGTCGACCGATCGGTGACTGCGCCCGTCGAGAGCCACGAGACCAACGTCGCGGCGACGGTCAAGCTGCTCGACCTCGCACGGGAGGAGGGTGCCCGGGTCGTGCTGGCGTCCAGTTGTGCGATCTACGGCGAGCCCGACTCGGTGCCGGTCGCCGAGACCGATGCTAAGACGCCGACCTCGCCATACGCCGCGGACAAGCTCGCGATCGACCACTACGCTCGAATCTACGACGACTGCTACGATGTTGACGTTGTTCCGCTACGGTACTTCAACGTGTACGGCCCGCGGCAGGCCGGCGGCGACTACAGCGGCGTCGTGAAGGCGTTTCTCGACCAAGCCCGTGCCGGAGAGCCGATCACAGTCCACGGCGACGGCGAGCAGACCCGCGACTTCGTCCACGTGTCAGATGTGGTGCGGGCGAATCTCGCGGCAGCTACGGTCGACGAGACCGGGCGGGCGTTCAACGTGGGCACCGGCCGGAGCACGTCGGTCCGCGAACTCGCAGAGACGGTCCGCTCGGCCGTCGGATCGAATTCGGAGATCGTCCACACCGAACCGCGGGCCGCCGACGTGCGCCACAGTTGTGCTGACGTGACTCGAGCGCGCGACGGGCTCGGATTCGAGGCAACCGTCTCGCTAGAGAATGGACTGGCAACGCTGACGGAATAGCCAGTTGGGATACGTCGGTCGACGCGTGTTGTGGTGCCTGACGATAGTTCTCAAACGACACCGACACCCCCGGCCAGAGTGAACGGGGGTTCCCAGAGTGTATTATTCGATTTTCTCTCGGATTTCCTCCGTAATCTCGTCGTAGGACCACGTCTCGTCTTCCTCTAGGCCCTCCACGGCGAGATCGAGGCCGATGCTCAGATCGTACGTGTTTGTCATCCCTTTGCCGCGTCCGCGACCGTGGCGATTCTTCACGAGAAGATTCGAATGGGTGAGATCGTTCAGTTTCTCTCGAAACGTGTTCTGGGAGTTTTTCTCGAGACCGATCTGCTCGCAGATACGGCAGTACCGCCGGTAGAGATCAGTGGTGCCGGCAGGCGCCTGCTCCTCTGCGACGGCCTCTGTGACAGCGGTTAGTGCTGCTTTTCGTTGGACGGTCTCGGAGAGAATACCCTGTTTGGTCGCCTGCGTTTCGATACGGCTTTTTGCCGCACGAACGTGGTCTTCGCCGATCTGTTCGGCGTCTTCTTCCAGAGCAATATCACAGGCGTATCGGAGGAGACGAATTGCCTGTCTGGCGTCGCCGGTGTCCTGCGCAGACAGAGCGGCCGTCAAGGGAATCGTGTCGTTTGTGAGCACGTCGCTGTTGAGGTTTCGATACAGTTCTTTGTCGCCGTCGAAGTAGGTGTCGTGGAGCGCTTCGACCGTTCGCCGCGCGAGAATATTTTTGAGATCGCCGGCGGTGTACGGCGAGAAATGGATCTCACGCTGGCCGAGAGAGGATCGAACGTCGGCATCGAGATTGGATCGGAACTGCAGATCGTTCGTGATCCCGACCAGCCCGAGCCGCACATTATCAATGTCGACGCGCGAGAGTTCATAAAGGACGTAATCGTCGTCGCCGATCGCGTCGATCTCGTCGAGGACCAGAATGATCGTCCCACCGATCTTCTCGAGTTCTTCGAGGACTTTTTCGACGAGTGTCTTCCGCTGGTAGCCGGTCGGTTTGTCTTCTCCGGGGCCGCGACGGACTTCTCGAATGTCTTTGACCAACTGACGGAGGACGTGATACGAGCTATCACATCCTTTACAGCGAACGTGGACGGTGGTCAGATCAACTTCGTTCTCGGTTGCCCAGACCTCGAGCTGTCGGGTTTTGAGCTCGACACCGACGGTCTTTCCCTGACCAGTCGGTCCGTAGATGAGGCAGTTGTGAGGAGTGCCACCCATCGTCACGGGACGCAACGCCATATGAAGCTCGCTGAGTTCGTCTTCTCGCTCCGGAAGTTCGGTCGGACGGTACGTCTGAGGGTCGGGTTTGAGGACATCAATATCGTCGACGATTGTCGTTGGGGCCTCAAACGATTCCATACATGAGACAGATCCCGACCACATATAAAACCCCCTGCCATAGTGAACAGAGTGAAGGGGGACGTGGCAGAGTGTAATTCCGGATCCGCTTGCTGTCTGTCGATCTACTTTCTCACACGGGGGGAGGGGTGGCCAGAGTGTAAATTTGTTCAGACAGAGGGGGAGGGGGGCGGACGGCGATTCGGTATAACTTAAAGCAATGAATTTATTGGCGTGTTCGCATCTGAGAGTCTATCGCTAAGATGTTGTTTTTAGCTGTTATAGGATATGCTATGGCGTTTTATGGTATTGTTCTACTACACTACTACTACTAGAAATAGTAAAATATATAATAACGTGAATAGCGTAGACGTGACCGCACCAGAAGTGTTGGTTCTACAGAACGCGTACGTACGGCCGCCTTTTGCGTATTTTGTGGCTCCAGCGGCTTTCGTACTACCTCCACCTCCGGTTCGTGTGGACCGAGGGGGAGGGGGGTCTCTCTGAGCGATTTACACTCTGGACCCCCCTCCCCCTCCCCCTCCTCCCCCATATTGCCACCTCCCACTCTTCACATCGGAAACGTGGTGTGTCTCGACAGGCTCGTCTCGACAGGCTCGCCTCGACAGGCTAACTGTGCCACAACATAACCGCCGCCCGAAAACTGTGTCACAATACAACCGACGCCCGAAAGCCGACTACGCGAAGGCCGACTACGCGCTATTCTGTCAGTCGCTCGTTTTGCTGTGCACTTTCGCTCGTGGCAGTTCGCTGCTGGCGCACCCGTGCCAGCGCCTCGAAGTAGTGGTCGATCTCGCGGTCCCGTTCGTCCAGAATCGTCTCTAACTCCCGCCGAGAGAGTTCGACCGGGAACGTCATTGCAACCTTGACGTCTTCGCCGTCGAGGCCGATCATCACCTGTCGGTCGCCGCCGTCGCGGTGCCAACTGACGTGTACCTGCTCTGGATCAATCGTCGACATCTTACTCGACCGTGACACTTTTGGCCAGATTTCGGGGCTTGTCGATCGGGCGATCCAGATGATCGGCGACGTGGTACGCGACGAGTTGCAGTTGGACGTTCGCTAGAACGGCAGCGATGTCGGGGTGAGCGTCGGGAATCGTCAGCGTGGCGTCGGCGGTGTCGATCACCTCGTGGTTGGTCTCGCTGACGACCGCGATCACCGGCGCCCCGCGAGCTTGCACCTCGCGGACGTTGCTTAGCGTCTTTTCGGTGTGCCGACCGGTGAATACGGCGAACACCGGTGTGTTCGGCGTCACAAGCGCGAGCGGCCCGTGTTTGAGCTGTCCGGCGGCGAACCCCTCCGCGTGCTCGTAGGTGATCTCCTTGAACTTCAGCGCGCCTTCGCAGGCGACCGGGTGAGCGACGCCGCGGCCGATGAAGAAATACGAGTCCATCCCGCGATAGCGGTCGACGACCTCCATCGCGCGGGTCTCGTCGAGCACACGTTGGACCGCATCGGGAAGCGTCGACAGCTCCGCGAGCAACTGGTCGTCCTCACCGCCGGCATCTGCCACGTCGCCGGCGATCCGTTCGGCCAGCAGCGCAAGCGTTGCGACTTGCGAGGAGAACGTCTTCGTCGCGGCGACGCCGATCTCCGGCCCGGCGCGGATGAACATCGCGTCGTCGCACTCTCTGGCAGCCGTCGACCCGACGACGTTGGTCAGCGCCAGCGTGCGAGCGCCCCGTTCGGCAGCTCGGCGCAGCGACTCTAAGGTATCTGCGGTCTCGCCGCTCTGGGTGACGCCGATGACCAGCGTGTCGTCATCGACGGGTGCGGGCGCCATGGCGTACTCGCCGGCCCGAAACGTCTGGGCGGCGACGCCGCGCCGGGCGAGCAACTGTTGGCCGTACAGCGCCGCGTGGTAGCTCGTTCCGCATGCGACGAACTGGATCGCAGAAACGTCGGTAAACGTGCCCGGCGGACACGCTTCGAGGCTGACACCCTCCGGGTTGTTCTTCTCGCTGTTCGCCCCGTTCGACCCCGCGTTGATGTCGCCTGAACCGTCCGCAACGTTTCCATCGCTGTCGTTCCCGCTGTCGATTTGCCTGCCGCTGTCGTCCGTGTCGTCGATCCGCCCCTCGACCGTCTGGGCCAGCGCGGTGGGTTGCTCGCTGATCTCCTTGCGCATGTAATGGTCGTACCGGCCCTTCTCGGCATCTTCGGCGACCCAGTCGACCGTCCGGACTTCGCGGTCCAGCGGCCGCCCGTCAGCGTCGACGATCTCGTACCCGTCCTCGGTGATCGACACGACATCGCCGTCTTCGAGGTAGACGACGCGGTCGGTGAACTCCAAGAACGCGGGGACATCGCTTGCGAGGTAGTGGCAATCCTCGTCGATCCCCAACACCAGCGGCGAGCCCTGCCGCGTGGCGTAGACGGCGTCGCCGTCGGCAGTCATCGCGGCGATGGCGTAGCTTCCCTGTAGCTGCGTGGCCATCCGTCGGAACGCGATGTCGAGCGCCAGCCCGCGGTCGACGTGCTCTTCGAGCAGATGAGGAATCACTTCGGTGTCGGTGTCGCTCTCGAACCGATGGCCGCGCTCGCGGAGATCGGCTTTGAGCGCTTCGTGATTCTCGATAATGCCGTTGTGGACGACGGCGATTTCCTCCGTGCAGTCGGTGTGTGGGTGGGCGTTTTCGTCCGTCGGCGGCCCGTGGGTGCTCCAGCGCGTGTGCCCGATCCCCATTGATCCCGAGGGTGGAGACCGCTCGATGCGATCTTTCAGGCGGTCGATTTTCCCCTCGCGCTTGTGGACCGAGAGGCCGTGACCGTTGCGAACTGCAACGCCAGCGGAGTCGTAGCCACGATACTCTAGGTTTTCGAGGCCGGTCAGCAGTTCGTCGACGGCGTCGCCGCGACCGACTCGTGCGGTGATGCCACACATCGGTTATCGAACCTCCGTGCCGGCGTCTGTCTGTCTGCCGCCGTGGTCGCCGCCCTGTCTGCCGCCGTGGTCGCAGCCGTCAGTCTCGCGGACGCGTGCGGGCCGGATGGACTGGGTGTGGCCAAGCCGGTTGTTGCGGACAGGCTGCCGGCTGTTGCGGATAGGCTGGCTGTTGCGGGCAGGCTGGTTGTTGCGTGTGTGGTGCGTTCGGTCGTCTCGTGAGTGCGTTTCGGACATGGATTTCTCGCGCGGTACGCCCCGGCGGTGCCGGGAACCGGATACTGACCCTGTCCGTTGGGGCGCCCTTTGTTATTGATCAGGTGCCATTACGGCAGAACATCCCTAGCACGGATAGGTTGGTTTTAGGACCTGTGAACGGTCTGTGACGCGGCTCACTGACCAGAACAGCAAGCCTCCCCTAGCTCGCCACGCCCACTAGCTCGTCACATGCCTAGCTCGCCATTGAGTGCGCCACAGCACAGCCCGACAGCGCTGCGATCATGCCCAACACGATCGCCGTCTGGATCCACGCAGCGGGGAACAGCCCGGCCTGTCCGATCAGAAAGAGCCCGGCACCGATGAGCGTGATGCTCAGGTAGTACCGCGGCCAGACGGTCTCATCGTTGCTCTGGTTGTCGAGGTACTCGTCGAGTTGGTCGGCGTTCTCGCCCAACTCGATCGTTCCGCGGTTGCGATCGAAGGCGACGATGTCGGCGTCGTCCATCTTCGGTAGGTGGCACTGATAGAGCCCGACGTACACCCGCTTTCGCTCCCCCGAGGTCAGCGCTGCGACCGATTTGTCGTTTTCGAGCGCGGCGACATGTTCCGCGAGCTCGCCGAGGTCGACGGAGTCGTTCTCCTCTCGCCTGACGTATCGCAGTACGAGCCGCCTGCGCTTGTTTTTCAGTATCTCGAAGACGATGTCGAGCGGCAGCGGCTCGGGCTCGACCGCTTGCTCTTCTTCAGCCTCTTCGTTCTGTTCACCGTCGCCCCCGTCGCCCGTGCGTTCCGTCTCCGGAACGTCCAGATCACTGCTGGTCATACACCCCGTTCTCGTACATTGCCACCACTTGGTTCGTTGTGTGCTCGCACGATTCGTACATCCCCATCATGTTCTCTCGGTGACTTGCTGTCGTTTCTCCCCGTAGACAGACCGTTGTGTCCGTCGCCGTCGTTCTGTACGATTGAGTAATCAACCCCCCTCATTTTAAAGTTAATTAAACCAAGGTGATGCTTCCGAAGTTTCTTGAGTGGGTCTCCCTACTCGCTGCAACTGACTCGCTACTCGATCGCTGTCATAGGTAGGTCGCCGCTACGAGTTTCGGCATCGAGAGGTCGTGTCCGACTCGTATCGCCGCTACGGCGCCGCCAGTGATCTACTGGCGGGCCACCGCGATGATCGACCGCCTCGACCGTCGAGTAGGTCATCGCTACCGACAGTTTCGATTGACAAGGAAACGTATACTTACATCCGGGAGGCGAGCAGTTCGACAGCGATGTCGGAGAACGACGGTCCCGAACTAGGTGACACATCGCTCGACGCGTCTGCTGACCGCGGCGACGCCGCTATCGGCTTCGATCAGTTGTTTTCGCTCCTTGCGAGCGCTCGACGCCGACACGCACTGTACTGTCTCGCGGCGGCGACGGCGTCGTCGACGTTGACTACGGCCGAACTGGCAGACCGGCTCGCCGTCCTCGAAGCACGCGCAACGGACGACCGACCCTCGCGTACCGAGATTGAACTGACGCTGCGTCATTCCCACCTTCCAAAACTCGACGACGCCGACGTGATCGACTACGATCCCGAGCAGTCGGTCGTGCTCTATCGCGGTGGACGACGTGCGGATCGGTGGATCGACCGAGTAATGGACGCAGAACTCGCCACGACACCGGACTGAACGGTCGTTTTTGCTGTAATCTCGGCGTTTTCGCCACAATGTTTTTATCGCCCGAGGTATTCTACCATATGACAGGGATGCGTTCCCGAGTAGCCGTGGTGCCAGCAACCCACTTGCCCCCATGAAAGATACAGACTACCACGCCGGCCGCGGCGGGCCCAGCTCCGACGAGCATCGATTCGAGTGGGACGAGGACGCTCCGCCCAGCGTTGCCGTCATTGAGGCGGTCGCGTCTATCTCCGATCGTGACCCGATCGAACTGGATCCATTACACGGATACGTCGACCCCGACGCTCTCGACGCCATCTTCGAGCGCGACGACGCCAACCCCGTGATCGGTCGGGTTTCATTTCGATTTGAGGAGCATCTCGTCGTCGTCAACAGCGCTGGCGAGATTCTCGTGTACCCTCCGTGACCACGCTCCGATTTCTGTCATCGCCTCGTGACTCTGGTCGTCGTTTAGCCGCCGCACCACTTCCCCGGAAGAAATTGGGCCGCGAGCGTGCCGCCGAAGCCGAGCATCGCAACCATCTCAACTGCAGTGTTCTCTCGCGGCGTTACTGTTCGCCCATCGCCTCGACTTGCTCTTGATATCGGTTCCTGATCGTGACGACGGTGACCTGCGCCACGTCGGCGACCTCCCGTTGGGTGAGCTCCTGATCGCAGCGCTGGGCAGCCAGATAGATCGCCGCTGCCGCACAGCCCGTTGGGGATTTCCCGGAGTGGAGACCGCTTTTGACGGTCACGTCGACAATTTCCTTTGCGAGCTGTCGGACCTCTTCGTCGATCTCGAGTTGGGAGCAAAACCGCGGCAGGTACTGCTTGGGATCGACCGGCTCCATCACGAGATTCAACTGCTGAGAGATGTGTCGGTACGTCCTTCCGATCTCCTTTCGCTCGACTCGGGAGACCTCCGCGACTTCGTCGAGACTGCGAGGGATCTCTTCCTGCCGACAGGCGGCATACAGCGCTGCCGTCGCGACGCCCTCGATCGAGCGCCCTCGGATCAGGTCGGCGTCGAGCGCCTTCTGGTAGATGACGCTTGCGACCTCTCGGACCGAGTGTGGCACGCCGAGCGCGCTCGACATCCGCGAGATTTCCGAGAGCGCCTGTTTGAGGTTTCGCTCACCGGCATCGCCGGTTCGGATCCGCTGTTGCCACTTGCGCAGCCGTCGCATTCGGCTGCGCTGTTCCGGTCTGATCGTCCGTCCGTGGGCGTCCTTGTCTCGCCAGTCGATTTTGGTCGTCAGCCCCTGATCGTGCATCAACTCGGTCGTCGGTGCACCCACGCGGGAGCGCTCTTGACGCTCTGAGTGGTTGAACGCCCGCCACTCCGGGCCGTAGTCGATTGTCTCGTCTTCGACGACCAGACCGCACTCGTCGCAGACGAGCTCGTGCCGATCGGAGTTGTGAACGAGCGTTCCCGAGTTACACTCGGAACACGTCGACCCTTCGCGGGCCTCCTCTTCTGTTTCGTCCCCGTGTTGCTTCGGTCGGCTGTATGTGTTTATTTTTGACATGGTTGCGTCGGAGCCGTTCGTCCCCTCGAGGATACATTTATATTGGATGGCACCGCTGAGGGGTACTTAATCATCAGTGCTGTTCGTTAGCGTAACGGCGTCTCGCACCCTTAGTTATAAACTCGCTACAGCGAACCGCTGCGAACGTCCGGAAGCTTACCGCGGCGGCGGATTATACGGTGTCTACGCTAAGTATGCACTACCGACCTCACGCTGCGCGTAGTGCGCCGACATGACAACGAACTGCCTCCCGACTCCACGGAGTCGCTTCGGTCAGTTGCTGACAGCAGACAGTGCCGCTACTTCGATCTCACTAACTGGCCCCAAACGTCCGGTGGCAGCGACGGTGTGTTCGTTCTCTCCCACAGTGCCCGTAGAAATAACTCTATACCATACATTATTTTTATTTTATACTTCAATCGACAGCTGTCGAACCTCGGACCGGGAGTCACAGTAATAAATCACGGCACAGTCGATCACCAGCACTGCGTTGTTCGCGGACTCCAACGGCCAACATCGAAACACCTCCGACGAATCGTTCGCTGATCGCTTGCGCTCCTCCGGAGGCCGGGCTTTTGACAGCTGTTAGCTGCAGTATATACAAACCGTGCGCGAACCCATCCCGCATAGTACGTTCGGAGAGCACGTACGGTGTTTCCGTCTGGCTTCTGTCCGTTCTCCAGCCTTGTTTCTGTCCGTTCTCCGGCCTTGTTTCTGTCCGTTCTCCAGCCTCGCTCTGTCGGCTCCCGAGTCCCGTTTCTGCCCATTTTTGGGCTGTCGCGGTGATCACCGTCTAATCAATCGGGAGCCGAAGCACGAGGCGATGCCACTGCTCTGTTCCACCTACTGCCTACCTGCTCGTCTTCCCTGCATCTCACCCCGATTACACCAAAGCACCATCTATATATTCCTGTTGGAAATATTTCACACTACCTTTTTATACGAACAGTTGACAACTCATCGTATGCAAACGTTATCTGTACAGGGGCGATCCGGGTGACCGACCGAGACCGCGATCACACTGCGAACGAGACACCGGACGGAGGCGACCGAGGACTAGAACCGGGGCGTCCGAAAGACTGTCCGCTCGCTCCCGGGTCTAGCTCGAGACAGGTCAAGCCACTGCGAACGTGGACACTCGTTGACGACGACGCTACTGTTACGGTTCCGCACACTTGGAACGACGCGGATGCAGTCGACGGCACTACCGGCTACGAGAAGACGACAAAGCGGTACCGGACTACGATTCAGCCGCCAAGTGAGGACGATCGGCGGCTGTTTCTCCACTTCGAAGGCGCAAACAGGACTGCGACTGTCGAGATCGACGGCGAATCCGTAGCGACCCACGAAGGCGGCTACACCGCTTTCACCGTCGACGCGACCGACCACGTTCGATCGGACGAGCCGACGCCCGTCACCGTCACTGTCGACAACACCGACGACGCGGACGTTCCGCCGCTCGGCGGCGACTTCACGTTCTACGGCGGCCTCTATCGGCCCGTCTGGCGCGTCGAAACTGCCGACGTTCACATCGACGCGACCGACCACGGCTCCGCCGGCGTGTTCGTCGACACGCCAGTCGTGTCGTCAGACCGGGCGCGCGTCCGCGTTCGAACAACCGTTGTCAATGACCGTTCTGTCCCCGTCGACGCGGAACTCTCTCATCGTGTTCTCGACGCCGCTGGGAACGTCGTCACGACGATTTCGGAGTCACACGCCATTCCAGCCGGTGAAAGCGACGTCTTCGACATAGGGTGTCTCGTCGACGATCCGATGCTGTGGCAGCCCGACGAGCCCTACTGCTACTCTCTCGACACGACGGTAGCAGTTGAGGGTGACGCCGTCGATCGACTCCGATCGACGTTCGGAATTCGGGAGTTTGCGGTCGAAGACGGTCGCATCACGCTCAACGGAGAGCCGATCGCTCTTCGCGGCACCAGCCGCCACCAGAACATGGCGGGTGCCGGAAATGCTCTTTCGAACGCCCAGCACGCTGCAGATGTCGATCGGATCGCAGCGACCGGCGCGAACTTCCTTCGATTGGCCCACTACCCCCAATCTCACGCTCTCCTCGACGCTGCCGACGAGGCTGGTCTGATCCTCTGGGAGGAGATCCCTGTCGTCAACGAGGTCACGGACTCGACGGCGTTCGTCGAAAACTCCCGGCGCATGATCCGTGAGATGGTGCGTCAGCACTACAACCATCCTTCGATCGGCATCTGGGGGTTTATGAACGAACTGTTCATCCACACCGATGCCGATGACGAAGCAGCGGTCGACACTGTCCGCGAGCAAGCCGCCGGCCTCGACGAACTGCTCCGAACTGAGGATCCCTCCCGGCCGACAGCGATGGCGTGTCACTACGACGAGGCCTACGCGGAAGCCGGACTCACCGAGATCCCCGACGTTCTCGGTTGGAATATGTATGTCGGATGGTACTACGAGGAACTCGACGCGGTCGGGGATGTCATCGACGAGTGGTTCGACACCGGGCCCGAGCAGGCCGAGATGGTGAGCGAGTACGGCGCCGGTGCGGACGCACGGCTTCACACCCACGAGCCGACGGCGTGGGATTTCACCGAGGAGTTCCAGAGCGAGTTTCACCGCCAGCACATCGCCGCGTTCGACGACCGCCCCGAACTGGCGGGCACGGTACAGTGGAACGCGTTCGACTTCTCGGCACCCATCCGCGACGATACGATCCCGGATATCAACCAGAAGGGTCTGATGACCTACGACAGGCAGCCGAAAGCGCCGTATCACCTCTACAGGGCGTGGCTGTCGGACGACCCGACGATCCATATCGCAACGCGCAATTGGGACCGCCGCGCCGAGCGCGGCGTCGCACATCCGATCACCGTCTACAGCGATCTCGAATCGGTCGAACTGACAGTGAACGGTCGGTCGGTCGGCAAGCAGGCGCCCGGCGACGGCTACACCGCTACTTGGGAGATCTCGCTTTCGTCCGGGGAGAACACGCTGGTCGCCGAAGGACACACGCCAGACGGCACGACGGTTACCGACCGGGCCTCAGTCCAGCTCATTCCGTTCGATGTCGCCGCCACGGACGACATCCCCGAACAGGGGCTCTCGATCAACGTCGGCTCCCACCGTGACTTCGTGACCGACGATCGACTCTGGGCTTCCGGCGGCCCGTACGACGACCGCGGGTGGGGGCACGTCGGCGGGACTACTGAGTCGAGTCTCGACCGCATCAACGGCACTGACGCCATCCCCCTGTATCAGCACTGGGTGGACGGCCTCGACAGATATCGTCTTGATCTTCCCGAGGGAAGCTACCGGCTGGAACTTGGCTTCTGTGAACTCGTTCACGACGACCCCGGACAGCGGGTCTTCGATGTCACTGTCGGTGACTCCGTTCTCGTAGCCGACTTCGATCTCGTGGATGCCGTCGGCCCGAGCACCGCCGTTTCTTTCGACACGACTGTCACCGTTGACGATGATCCCTTGTTTGTCGACTTTGCGGCCAGCGCGGGGACGCCGCTACTGAACACTTTGTCCGTCGACTCTATTTAACGCTACAATTACTATTCGACACTATTGTCTTGTTTCTGTCATAATTTCACAGTCCTACTGAAATCCCATAGAGGCTATCGGCTACTAACCAAAGACTGCTTTATTCCGATCCTAATATTGAACTTATATATTTTCAGGACTAGAAATGTTCAATCTCTAAAACAGATTCGGTAAATAGAACTCATTATTCCAATAGAGATTCTCAATGTCCTTGTATGAGTAAAGAAACATTAATGTCTAGATTGCTGTTATTTATAAAATATTTTAGTAATCAACAAACCATATATTTCTCACCAGCCTCGTCACGATCGAAGCTCGGGGGGACAGTCCCTCTTCTTCTTCCTCTTCTTCTCGGTCCTTTTGACACCGAAACTACTATTCGCCTGCCCGAGAAAACAGGTCATAATGAACGATCGTAGTTCCGGTCCCGGACCTGCACCCAAAGTCGCACGCATCATTCAAAAATACGACCTCGACGGGTTCGGTGACGAACTCGAAGCACGCTGGACACAGCCGGACGACAGGGAGAGTCTCCGAGACCTCGCCGATCGGCTCAACGAGCACGTCGTCCGCGCTGCGCTGGCAGACGCAGACGTCGAGACGCTTACTGACGACGTTCAGCATCTATACGAGATCCTCAACGGCGACGCCGGCAGCGCGGGCGAGCAGACACAGGTCGCGCGGCGTCTGGAACGTCAGGGCGTCGATGTCGACTCGTTGACTGACGACTTCGCCTCCTACCAGGCTGTTCGGACCTATCTGACGAACTATCGCGGTGCCTCGCTTCCCGACGGTGACGACGAGGAGGTCAGAGAAACTGAAGCCCAAAACGTCGAACAGCTTCGCCAGCGGACTGCCACGATCACCGACAGCAAGGTCGACCGTCTCGTGAACACTGACCGTCTGGAGATCGGCCCCCACCGCATCCTCGCCGACGTTCAGGTTCTCTGTGAGTCCTGTGGGAAGCAGTACGACGCTGCCGAACTGTTCCGGCGTGGGTCGTGCGAGTGCGGCGGGAAACCCTAACAGGACAACTTCTGTTATGAGTTTTATCTCTCGCCGTCAGAAAGCCTAACAAAACAACTTTTGTTATGGGACCGCCCCGGACCGTCTCTCTCAGATTTCGCGGATCCGGTCGTGGCGGTCCGGCAGCGCTGCGGAGTCTTCGGGCAGGAGCGCAACGACGAGGAAGTCGGTAAACTCCTCGAAGTGTTCGATCAGCAGGGCGATCCGGTCGGAGTCGATGGCTTCCAGCGAGTCCAGTAGCATGAACGGCACCGTCTCGTACACCTCGTGGGCGAGATAGCCCGCCAGCGCGAACACCAGCCCCGTCACCTCGCGCTCGCTCTCGCTGAGGTGGTCGATCGTGTCCTCGTAGGCCTGCCCGTCGTCGGTGCTCCGGACGACGTGCAGCGAGAACGAGGCCTGCTCGACGCCGCGTCCGCCCGAGCTACCTGTGTCTGCCACTCGCTCGATCCAGATCCGGGCGAGGTTGTCGTACGCGAGCACGTCGAGCAGTGCGTCCATCTGCTCGTTGAACGAGTCGATCGCGTCCTGCTCGATGCGCTCGATGCGCGTCCGTAGCGTCTCGAGTTCCTCGACGATCTCCTCGCGTCGCTCCTTGAGTTCGGATTCCGTTTCGAGTTCGGCTTCGATCTCTTCGATCTCCTCGACTGTGGTTTCGAGCTCTCGCTCCAGTCGTCCGAGTTCGAACTCGAGCTGGTTCGCCCGCTTGTTCAGATCCAGCAGGCTTTCTCCCTCGTCGGCGTCGTCCTGTTCGCTCGTCTCGGATTCGAGTTCGTCGACCTCGTCTTCGACGAGCTCGATGTCGGCTTCTAGCTCCGAGCGCTGTTCTCGTAGCTCCTCGATCCGTTCTTCTCGCGTTTCGATCTCGTTGTCCGCGCTTTCGATCTCTCTTGTCAGCCGCTCCTTGCGCTCTCGCACTTGCTCGATTTCGTCGCGATCCGCTCGAAGCGTTTCGATCTCGTCCTCGACCTGTTTTTGCTCGTTGAGCTTCGATTGCTGGAGCGATCGAACCCGGTCGATCGTCGCTTCGATCGTCTCCCGCTCGACCTCGGATCCGCACGTCCAGCACGTCACGACCCCGTCGTCGACCAGCTGATCGGTCAACGTCCCGCTATCGTCCTCCGTCGAGAGCGCTTCGCGCACTTCCGGGTGGGTTCCCTCGAGCATCTCCTCGTTGAACTGGACGATGTTTTGGAGCTGTCGCACCGCCTCATCGAGGCTCTGCTCGCGGCTCTGTAGTCGCTCGATCTCGGCCTCGATCTCGCTCACGTCTCTCGTATCGTCGACCGATAGCGCTTCGCGCTCGTCGAGCAGCTCCGCACGATTGTCCTGTATCGCTTCGAGGCTCTCGCGTTCGGTCTCTAGGTCGAACCGTACGTCTTCGAGCGACGACCGCAACTCGCTCAGTTCGTCGAGCTTCTCGTCTAACTCGTCGGGTTTGTCGCTTTGCTCTTGTTGTTCGGCGTCCGTCGCTTCGATCGTCTCCTGTACGTCCTCTAGCTCCGAGCGCTTGTCGTCGATCTTCGATTCGAGCTTCGTCCGTTCTTCTTCGAGTTCGGGCAACCTATCCTTCAGGTCGTCGAGCCGTTCGATGTCCTGTGTGATCTCTCGCTTCTCGTTCGCTCGACGCCGTATGTTGGATTCGATCGCTTCGGTGTCGACGGGCTGGAGGATGATCTCCCGCAGGTCGCCTTTCGTCATCACCGCCCTTCGCGCGTCGTTCGACTCTAGGAGAAACGCGAACAGCTCGGCCTGTTGTGGGTCTTCGAGGTACGGCTCACCGTCCGTGACGATGCTGCTGCCCGCGCGAGTGAGCGTCCTGTCGTACGTTTCGCCGCCGATCTCCAACTCGGCACGGCCTTCCTCTGCGTCGGCTTTCAGCGTCGCGGCGTCGCTCCCGAGCGCCGCCATGAATGCCTGTAGCAGCGACGTTCGGTTCGTCGCGTTGCGTCCGGTCAGCGCCGTGACGCCCGGTTCGATAGATAGTTCGGTTTCGTCGATCCCGCCGACGTTTCGCACGCGGAGGGTAGCAGTCTGTTGTTTTGGTTGCTTTTGGGACATTATGCTATGTTGTCCCGGGCGAGTTGAAAAAGCCTTGGGGTAGCGGCTCCGATCGTTCGGGGCCCGGTCGGCGTTTGCGGCGAGTCAATCGCTACCGGCGCTCAGGCGTATCTGAGTTTGATGCTGATCGTCTGTGCGATGTTGGTCAGGCGCTCCGGGATCGTCTCCTCGAATCGCTCTCCGGTCATCCGACTGATCGGGGCGGCGACGCTGATCGCCGCGTCGGGCTGATCTCCCTCCTGTGTGATCGGTGCAGCGACGCTCCGAATACCTTCGATTCGCTCTTGGCGGCCGTATGCCATCTCTTCCTCTCGAATCTGGTCTAGCTCCGTCAGTAGCTCTTCGCGCGACGTGATCGTATTCGGGCCGTGTTCGTCGAGCCCCCGTCGCTCAATGACGTCCTCGACGCGCTCCTCGGGAAGACTTGCGAGGATAGCTTTTCCGCCGGCCGAAGTGTGGATCGGTAGTCTCACTCCTGTGAACGTATCTGTCTCAACGGTTTCGTCCCCTTTGGCGATGTAGACGTGTGCCGAGTAGCCGTGATCGAACACACAGAGGCTCACCTTGTCCTCGAACTCGTCGGCGAGCTGGTCGACCTTCGGTTTTGCGTACTGATACAGCCGCGTCTGGCTTCGGCGGTGTCCGCCGTCTTCGAGAAATCGATAGCCGATGTCGTACTTCTGCTCACGGCGAACCACGTACTCACAGTCGTGGAGCGTCTTGAGATGGCTGTGGACCGTACTCACCGGGATGTCTAACTGTCTGGCGAGTTCGGAGACGCCGACCGCCCCGTCGGCTTCCCGTATCTCGCTGACGACCTCGAAAGCCGTTTGAACCGCCTTTATCTCGCTGTTTTCAGTCATATTCCCTGTTCATGTCTTCCGGGTGTATAAATCTTTCAATGATGATGGATTGTACGACTCAGGCTGTCTACAGCGGCTGTGGAGGCAGTTCTCAGATCCATTCTCCGTGACACGGACTCTCACAGGCCTCTTTAACGATCTTCCGTCTCAAAAACAGCTCATTACGGTCTCTACAGCCTGTTCTATACGGCGTTCACTATCGCGGGACTCTCCTTCCTGCTTCGAGTTCTATATCGGGTTATTTGCCGATATTTAGGACCTAGTGACTGAATGAGAAAGTTTTCTAAATACATGGGGTAGAATTATAGCAACGAGGTCTGTCTACGATACCAGTCATACCGACGCAGTATTGCGGTTTTCCGATGACAAAGTTCCATTTCTGTCGGCCATTACCATCATATTGTATCCGACAGCGTCGGATCTATTTTGTCTACACCCCTGCTTTGTTTATATACTCTCCATCCTGTTTCCCCTATTACTGAAATATCATGGTTATTCATCCATCATTGTCGGAAATAGATCTACTCCAACTTCACACACACCATACGATGCCAACCACATCGTTTATAATTGCTCTCGTTCTGTTGGACTACGCTGTCCCATGACAAAGACTGGAAGTTCGCAGCGTCGAGCGTCGACGCCGCGCGAACGCGATTGTAGTACCTCTCGCCGTTCGGGGGACGACGCGACGTTGCTGACCGACGGCGGTGTCGCCCGTAGTTCGACCGACGAATGCATGCGAACAGTCGTCAGCGACGCATATCGCTTCTTCGAGACGTTCGAAACCGACGCCGGGCTGATCCCGGACAACGTCGTCCTCGACGACGGTGATGTCGTCGACATCGATACTCGAACCTCGCCATCGAACGTAGCGATGGATATGCTCAGTACGGTCGCCGCCGCCGAGCTCGACATCATCGAGAACTCGACGGCCCGCGACCGGCTTCGCACGACGCTCTCGACGCTCGAAGGCGTCGAGAAGTGGAACGGTCTGTTCTACCGCTGGTACGACGCCGAAGATGGATCGCTTGCGGTTCACGAGTCGGCGCGCCACATTTCGACGGTCGACAACGGCCACCTGACTGCCGCGTTTGCTGTCGTTGCACAGGCGTTCCCCGACCTTCACGACGCCGCTCGATCGCTGCTCGAAGCCGAGGACTATTCGGGCTTTCTCGCGGACGACGGCACGATGCTGGGCGCGTACTACTTCGACCGTGACGGTGACGGTCCGGGGTTCAGCGAGTGGGCGTACGACCAGATCAACAGCGAACCTCGCGTTGCCAGCTACGTCGCCATCGGGAAGGGTGACTTCCCGGAATCGCACTGGTGGCAGCCGCGCAGGACCGCGCTCCCGGACGAATCGGAGTACCAGCAACGTCCTGACGGCGAGTGGCGGAGCTACGACGGCGTCGAGGTGTTCGAGGGCTGCTACGAGTACGCGGGTAACCGGGCCGTCCCGACGTGGGGCGGAGCGATGTTCGAGGCGTTGATGCCCTCGCTGTTCATCAAGGAAAAGGAGCTCAGCCCCGGCGCGTGGGCGCCGAACAACTACAACCACGTTCAGGCTCACCGCGCCTTCGCGGCCGAAAACGACTGGCCCGTCTGGGGGCTGTCCTCGTGTGGGCTTCCGGACGGATACGGCACCTTCGGCGTCCCGCAGCTGGGCGAGTGGGACGGGCGCTACGAAGGTGGACCGTGGGTGACGCCCCACGCCGTTGGCCTCGCCGCGATGTACGATCCCGAGGCGGCCGCCGAGGCGCTCGACTCGTTGGTCGAACTCGGTGTCGACGGTCCCTACGGGCTGTACGATTCGGTCAACGCCGAGACCGGCGAAGTCACCGAGAAGTACTACTCGCTCGATCAGGGGATGCTCCTTTCGGGGCTGGCCAACGCCCTTACCGATGGGGCGCTCCGCGAGTATTTCCACGCCGATCCCGTCGGCTCTCGCCCCGAGCATCTGCTCGAACGCGAGCAGTTTTCGCTGTAATCTCCGATGCTGGTTGCGGCGAGGTCGAACGACGCCTTTCGGCGGTGTCGATCCGAGAAAATCTCTCCCTCTGCGGGCGGCCTGTCGCAAGCAGTTACGATGTTCGCCTGACGGCGCGGCGTCGAAGCCGAATCAGCGCGTGGTGGTCAATCGCTTGAACTTCTCTAGCTTCGAGGCGCCCGTGACGACTGACTCGACCGGATCGGACGGATCCTCGTGCTCGTAGACGAGCCAGTCGACGCCTTCGTCGATCGCGGTCATGGCCGCCCGTTCGACGTCGAGGTCGCCCTCTCCGAGATTGACGAACGCTTCGGTCTCGAAGTCCATGTCCTTGAGATGGATCGACGGCACCCGATCTCCGACGGTTTCGAGCAGCTCGTAGGGATCGACGCCGGCGACGCCCACCCACCCGAGATCCAGTTCGAACTTCACGCTGTCGTCGACCTCTTCGAGCAGTAGATCGAAGTGCGTCCGATCGCCGAGGCTGGCGAACTCGTGGCGGTGGGTGTGGTACAGCAACTCCAGCCCGCGCTCGCGGAACTGCTTGCTGAACTCCGATAGCGTCGCGGCGGTCTCTTTGGTTGCGTGTGCTGATTCGAACGCCTCTTCGCTGAGATGGCCGAGAATCACGGTATCGCAATCGAGTGCGTTGCAGGACCGCTCGATCTCGTCGATCGACTCCTCGATGTCCTCTCGACCGACCGACAGCGCGGCGACATCGAGATTCGTCTCCTCCAGAGCGTTCATCGTCGAGTCGGGCGGAAAGCCCCAGAACTCTAGCTCGACGCCGTCGACCTCGGTTTCCGAGGCGATATGAATCTTCGTCGGCTCGGAGACATCGAAATCGTGGAGAGTGTAAAGCTGTATTGCCGTGTTCACCATAGGTTATACTCTACTTGTGATCTGATAGACGTTTTGGTTCCGGAGAGAACACTTTCGGACGGGGATCCCCCGTCAGTGTGCGTCGACGACCGGTGACCGTACTACCGACGTTCTCCGGCTAATCGCTCTGCTGGGGCTGTAGCTCGCCGCTTTCGATCATCGATTCGAGCGGGTTCCCGTCGACATCTAGCGGGAAGTCGACACGACTGCGCTGTCGCGCGGACTCCCACGCTCCGAAGATCAGGCCGGTCGCTCGCAGCGCGTTCTGCCCGCTCAGTTCCGGTTCGGTTCCTTCGTCCAGCGACGTGACGAGGTGTTCGATCGCGGCCTCGTGGAAATCCGGCCCGTGGACACCCGCCTCGCCCACGTCGATCGTCTCCCAGTCGTCGTCGCTCGATCGCTTTATTCGGAGCGTCGGCCCGTCGTCGCTGCTACAGAAGCCGACGCCGACTTCGATACGGCCTTCCGTTCCGACCAACCGGTGGTGACAGCCGACTGCTTCTGCGACGGTGCCGGCGCCCGTCGCCCCGTACCCGAACACGCCGTTGTCGTACTTCCACTGGACGATCGCCTCATTCGTGTTGTGCGCGCCGAACAGGACGTTCTCCTCGCTGTACTCGATCTGTGCCATCACCCACTCGCTGTCGCACTCGTCGTTGTAGAAGTTACACAGGTCGAACGAGTGGGTGCCGTAATCGAACAGGTTCGCGGCGGCGAACTCCACGCGCTCCAGTTCGCCGATCTCACCGTCGTCGAGCAGTTCCTTCGCTTTCCGGAACGGCGTGCCCATGCGACGCTGGTGGTTGAACGTCAACTGCACGTCGTACTCCTCGGCGGCGTCGACCATCTCGACGCAGTCGTTCCAATCGTCTGCCATCGGCTTCTCGCAGTGGACCGCCTCGACGACGCCGCTGCGAACGCAGCCCAGAACGATGTCGGAGTGGATGGCCGGTGGGACGGTGACGCTGACGATGTCCGGCTCGGCCTCCGAGAGCATCTCTTCATAGTCCTCATACACGTGCCCGTCGTCGATTCCATTCGTGTCGGCGAACGCTTCGGCGTTCTCGCGAACGATGTCGGCACAAGCGACGATCTCACAGTTTTCGAGGGCGTCGTACGCTTCGGCGTGTTTGTACGCCATCGCAAACCCGGTCGCATCTTCTCCCTGTGGCTTTCCAGTTCCGACAAAGGCTACCGTGTGCTGTGTCATCAGTGACTCACTTCTCTTAGCTCTACACTGCCGCATAATACTTTGGGTTAGATGCAGATCTCTGTCGAGAGAAACCGACTGCAGGGAGGGCCAGATCAGTCACTGTACCCGACAAAATGATAAAACGATTTATACTGGCAGTTTCTCCCCTCTCCCATGGTTCGCTCTGCCATAATCATGGGTAACAGTCCCGAAAGCCCGATCCGGGACTACGTTGGACGTATCGACGACGGCACGTACGACGGCGTCGAAGCCGGCACCGCGCTGGCGACCGACGAGACGTTTCAGTCAGTGCTGGCCGACAGCGACCTCGAGGTCACGAGCATCATGACCGGTCTCGGCGCCGTGCAGGATCCCGAGGAGGAACTACTGCCCGCCTGCGAGGCCGCCGGTGTCGACCGCGTCGTCCTCGGCTGGCTCCCCGACGAGTATTTCGAGTCGGCAGAAACGACCGTCGAGACCGCCGAAATGCTCTCTGACTGTGTCGGCGCGCTCGACGAGCACGGTATCACGCTGTGTTATCACAACCACGATCACGAGTTCGTCGAGTTCGACGGCCGGACGGCCTTCGACATCTTTGCGGAGCATCTCGACGACCGTATTCAGTTCGAGGTCGACGTGGCGTGGGTCGGCGTCGGTGGCGTCTCGCCCGTCGAGTTCATCGAGACGTACGGCGATCGCATCCCGCTGATCCATCTCAAGGACATGGACTTCGAGAGTGAGGAGTTCGCGCAGCTGGGCGACGCCGACCTCGATCTCGACGGCGTGATCGACGCCGCCGACGAACAGGGCGTCGAGTGGCTGATCTACGAGGACGAGGGCGACCGCGACTACCCCGACAAGATCGCACACGGCTCGGCGACGCTCGGCGAGTACCCGGTCCTGAACGGCGGTGATGCGGCGTGACGCTTCGCGTCGGTATGCTGGGGTACACGTTCATGGGCACCGCACACAGCAACGCGCTCGATCGGCTGCCGATGTTCTTCCCCGAACTTCCCGAGACCGAGCGCTACGTGCTGGTCGGCCGCCGGGAGGAACCGCTCGCAGAGGCCGCAGATCGCTTCGATTTCGAGACGACGACGACCGACTGGGAGGACGCCGTCGACGATGTCGACGTGTTCTGCAACCTCGGTCCGAACTACATGCACGTCGAGCCCTCGATTGCCGCCCTCGAAAACGGCGTCCACGTGCTCTCGGAGAAGCCGCTGGCGGCGTCGGTCGAGGGCGCTGAACGGATGGCCGAGGCCGCCCGCCAGAGCGACGCCGTCGCGGCGACAGGTTTCAACTATCGGTTCGTCCCGGCGATCCAGTACGCCAAGGATCTGATCGACGCCGGCGAACTCGGCGACATCCGACACTTCACCGGCCGATACATGCAGGGCCATCTGGCGCGGAATCCCGACGCCGGCTGGTCGTGGCGAGTCTCCAAGGAGAAAGCCGGCGCGGGCGCGCTCGGCGACATCGGCTCGCACACGATCGACCTCGCGCGCTTTCTCGTCGGCGACTTCGAGCGCGTCAGCGGTAACTGCCGAACGTTCGTCGAGGAGCGTCCGGTGCCGTGGAAGGACGACGAGATGCGAGAGATCGAGGTCGACGACGCCTACTCCGCGCAGGTCGACTTCGAAAACGGCGCGATGGGCGTGCTCGAAGCCACGCGCGCGGCCTTCGGCGAGCGCAACAACAACTACGTCGAGATCCACGGGACGAAGGGGTCGCTGAAGTTCGAGCTCGAACGCCTCAACGAGATCAAGGTCTCGCTCGAAGACGACCGCGGCTACCGTCGCGTGCTGATGAACGAGCACGACGATCCCTACGGCGACCGGTGGTGGCCCCCCGGCCACAACATCGGCTGGGAGCACACGTTCGTCCACGAGTACGCCTCCTTCCTCTCGGCGATCGAGGAGGGTGGCGAGCACCGCCCCGACTTCGAGGACGGCCTCGCGGTCCAGCGCGTCATCGACGCCATTCAGCGAAGTGACGAGGACGACGGCCGGCGAATCGAGCTGTAAGGTCGTTCTTTCACCGCTTCTTCTGTGCGGTCCGAGTGTCGGCGTCAGTGCACCGTTCGATCGTCGGACGTGTCGAGGTCCTCGATCGGGTCGTGGTTCCCGCGTACGACGCCAGACCCATCCTCCTGTGTGGCCCATTCGCAGGCGTTGGCCAGCACGTGTTGTACTTCCTCTTGATGGTACACCGGATACGTCTCGTGGCCCGGCCGGAAGTAAAACACGCGCCCCTGTCCGCGGTGGTAACAACAGCCCGACCGGAACACCTCGCCGCCCTCGAACCACGACGTGAACACGAGCGAGTCGGGTTCTGGCACGTCGAAGTGCTCGCCGTACATCTCGGCTTCGGGCACCTCGAAGTAGTCGTCGATCCCGTCGGCGATGGGATGGGCGGGGTTCGTCACCCACAGGCGCTCGGTCTCGGCGGCTTCGCGCCACTTGAGCCCGCAACTGGTTCCCATGAGCTTCCGGAACGGCTTCGAGAGGTGCGCCGAGTGAAGCACCAGCAGTCCCATCCCGTCGAGCACGTGCTGTTTGACGCGCTCGGCGACGTGCTCTTCGACCTCGTCGTGGGCGGCGTGGCCCCACCACGTCAACACGTCCGTCTCGTCGAGAACCTCCTCGGTCAGTCCGTGCTCCTCGTCGTCGAGCGTCGCCGTTTGCGTCTCGAAGCCGGCATCGCCGAGCGCGTCCGCGATCGCGCCGTGGATTCCGTCCGGATACAGGTCCGCGACTGCCTCGTGCTCTCGCTCGTGTACGTACTCGTTCCAGACCGTAACTGTCGTCGCCATACTCTCCTGCGAGAGCCGCCCACTCAAAGAATTTTCCGAACGCCGTTGCCTCGGGTTTCCGCTTGGGTTTCAGTCTGCCCCGCCCGCCCAGCCGACGCCCCGCCGGAGCAACTGCTGGACGCCGCCGTCCGACAGCGCGGCGTCGGTGTGGCCCAGCGAGCAGTAACAGACGCGGCCGTCGCCGTGCTTGCGGACCCACACGACCGGCGTATCGCCCAGATCGGGGTGGTCCATTCGCGCGAGCACGCGAACGTCATCGCTGTCGACGCTCACGTCGTAGGGTTCGTCCCAGACGGTCACGTCCTCCATCCCCGCCGTGACCGGATGGTGGCTGTCGGTCACGCGCACGTCGAACGTCGTCTGGGCCGGATGCGTGTGGAAATACCCGCCGAGCAGTTCCCGAAGCTCGGGCACCGGCTCCTCGCGGGCGTCGATCAGCTCGTCGGGGTCGTCCGACGCCGTCGAGGACAGGTCCGCCGCGCAGTGCAGGCCGACGTAGCCGCCGCCGGTCTCGACGAACGTGAGCAGTCCGTCGAGCTGTTTTTCCTCGAGCGTGCTGTCTGTCATGTAGTCGAGCACCACGTCGTACTCGTTGAGCGCCGACAGTTCGTCTCGATCGGTCGTCAGCGTCGTCTCGATGCCGTGCTCGTTCAGAGCGTCCGCGAGCTGCGGTCCGACGCGATCGAAGCGATGGAACGGAAAGCGATTGCCGCCGATAATCAGCACTGACAGGTCGTTTGCCATGAAAGCGAGTTCGATGGACCGGGTCAAAGTTCCTTCGGACTACCCGGCGATCGGTGCCGTATCCACTGTCGACCTGCGCCGGCTATCGAACCGGCGGCTGCAGGTCGTCAGTGTGGTACTGCACGCCGTCTGCCTGCTCGACCGATTTCGCGTGGGCTTCGCGGCCGGTCTCGCGCAGGCGCTCGGCGTAGTCCTCCCGGAACCCGCGCTGGTAGTACGGCAGCCCCTCGTTGACGACCTGCAGCAGGGGATCGACGAGTCCCTCCCGCGATTCGGGGAGGCCGCCCGCGTCCCCGGTCGCATTTTCGAGCATCCGGTCGCTATGCCACCGCTGGAGCAAGGAGAGGCCTCGTTCGACGACCTCCGGATGCTCGTCGGCGAGATTCGTCGTCTCGTGGGGGTCGGCGTCGAGATCGACGAGCAACAGCGGGTCGATCTCCCGCCAGCCGTCGTGGTACGTCTGGATGAGCAGCCAGTCGTCCCACCGGACCGCGCGCTGGCAGGTCCACGTTCCCTGACTCAGCACGAGGAACTCGCGGCCGGCGTCGTCCGCACCCTCGGTGAGCGAGTCGGCGAACGAGCGCCCGTCCCAGCCCGTCGGAACGTCGCCGCCGACCAACTCGGTGATCGTCGGTGCCAGATCGACGTTGTAGTACAGCCCGTCGTCGACGCCGGGCTCGACGCCGGGGCCGTCGACGATCAGGGGGACCCGACACGTCTTGTCGTCTGCGAGCTGGTGATCGCCGTAGACGTTGAGTTCGCCCTGATTCTCGCCGTGGTCCGCGCTCACGATAATGAGCGTCTCGTCGCGGACGCCTTTCGACTCCAATAGATCGAGTAGCTTGCCGATATACTCGTCCATGTAGCGGATGCCAACGTCGTAGCCGTCGATCCACTGCTTGTAGTCCTCGCGGGATGTGATCTCGTCGGGCGTCCGCGGGAGTTCGGGAATCTCCCCGCCGGTCATGTAGTCGTGGTGCAGGTCCTGCGCGCTGTGGGGACCGTAGCTCTCTCGCTGTTCCTGAATCGTCTCCTCGTCGGGCCACGCCGGTGCGGGTTCGTCCTCGAAGGGGTTCCCGAACTCCTCGGGCGTGTCGTAGTCGGTGTGGGGGTCCCAGAAGTTGACGTGGAGATACCAGTCCTCGTCGTCAGCGTTGTCCTCCAGCCACTCCTCGGCGTAGGGGTAGACGACCTCCGCACGCTCTGTCCCGTTCCCGCCGGTGTCGTGCCACTCGTCGAAGCCATCCAGCACGTGCCACGCGGCGTGGCGCTGCGGGAACGGGCTCACGAGCGCGATGTGATGCCCCGCCTGTCGCAACGCGGTCATCCAACTCTGGTACTCTCCCCGGTTACCGTCCTCGCGCTCGCTGCCCGGCGAGCGGATGTCGGCGGCGGCGCCGCCGTGGTTTACGACGCCCGTGTGGACGCCGAGGCGTCCGGTAAACAGCGCCGTCCGGGAGGGCAGACACGGCGCGTCGGAGGCGTAGTAGTTGGTGAATCGACGGGCACCGTCGGCGATGCGGTCGATGTTGGGCGACGTGTTGCGGTGGTAGCCGTAACAGCCGAGGTGGTCGGGACGAAGCGAGTCGATGTCTATGTACAGGATCCGCATACTGCATCCAGTCTCACCGGTGATAATCAATATTGTGGATAAATCGTCGACCGCGTCGTTCCGGAGGTGTTACTCCCGTCGCACACTCGTCTCGATGCCGCCATCGGCGTGGACCGTCACGTCCCGTCCCGCGTATCGGAACGTGATCGCCGTCGAGGGGCGATCGAGGAGCGCGTCGAGCGCGTCGGGGTCGACAGCGTCGTACAGCGGCGGCATCTGAGACTGATCACGGTCCGTCTCTGCGGCGACCGCGCTCACAACTCTCGAACTCGCTGACTGTGCCTGCTCGCCGCCGCCGGACGCTTGTCTCGATCGCGTTTCGTCGCTCTCTGTCATATCCGGATTACTTTCTCGATTATCGAGCTGACTATAATAATAGTTGTCATACGACGTTCGGGCCGGTTCAGGTCGCCGAACGTCGGCGTTCACCGGCCTGCCCGATGGATTCGGCGTCCTTACTCGCCGCCGAGATACGCGTCGATCGACTGATCGACGAAGCCACGCGTCTCTTCGAGAGCGGCTGCGTGCTCGGCGCGCCCCGTCTCGCGCAGGCGTTCGGCGTACGACTCCAGCTGTTCGTCCGGACGCGCGTGGAACGGCCCGCCTTCGTGGAGCACTTCGAGCATCGGGTCGGTCAGCGCGCGCGGCGCGTCGGCGTTGCCGCCGGCCTCGTCTCGCGCCGTTTCCATCAGCCGCGTGCTCACCCACTCGTCGAGCAGTGCGATGCCTTTGCGCGCAACGTCGGGCTTCTCTTGGGCGAGATTCGTCGTCTCGTGAGGATCGGCGTCGAGGTCGTACAACTCGACCGGGTCGAAGTCCTTGAGCCCGTCGTGGTACGTCCGGAGCAACAGCCAGTCGTCCCACCGGACGCCGCGCTGGCACGACCACGGCGCCTGACTGACGACGAGGTAGTCGCGCCCGGTGTCGTCCGCACCCTCGGTGAGCGAGTCGGCGAACGAGCGCCCGTCCCAGCCCGTCGGAACGTCGCCGTCGACGAACTCGGTGATCGTCGGCGCCAAGTCGATCTGGTAGTGGAACTCCTCGTCGACGCCGGGTTCGACGCCGGGGCCGTCGACGATCAGGGGGACCCGACACGTCTTGTCGTCGGCGGTGTGGTGGTCGCCGTAGACGTTGAGCTCGCCCATGTTCTCGCCGTGGTCCGCACTCACGATGATGAGCGTCTCGTCGAGCACGCCTTCGGCTTCGAGCTGGTCGAGCAGTTTGCCGATGTACTCGTCCACGTAGCGGATGCCAACGTCGTAGCCGTCGACGTACTGCTTGTACTCCTCCCGGTTCGAGATCTCCTCTGGCGTCCGGGGGAACGGCGTGTCGCCGCCCCAGCCGTGTACGTCCTGTGCGCTGTGGGGGCCGTAGCTCTCGTAGTGGTCTTCGATGGTCTCTTGGTCGGGCCATTCCGGCGCCGGCTCGTCCTCGAAGGGGTAGCCAAAGTCCTCGGGCGTGTTGTAGGGAGTGTGGGGGTCCCAGAAGTTGACGTGCAGATACCAGTCGTCGTCGGCGGCGTTGTTCTCGATCCACTCCTCGGCGTAGGGGTAGACGTGGTCGCTGCGGAACTCGTCGGTGTGGTGCCACTCGTCGAACCCGTCCAGCACCTGAATGGCGCCGTGGTGCTGCGGGAACACGCTGACCAGTGCAGTGTGCAGGCCGGCGTCCCGAAGCGCCGTCATCCACGTCCGGTACTCGTCCATCTGGAGGTTGAAATCCCGGCCGGAACCGCGCGGGCGCATCGACGCGTTCAGCCCGCCGTGGTTGATCACGCCCGTATGGATGCCAAAGCGACTCGTGAACAGGGCCGTCCGGGAGGGGACACAGGGAGCGTCGGAGGTGTAGTAGTTGGTAAATCGCCGGGCACCGTCGGCGATGCGGTCGATGTTGGGCGACGTGTTGCGGTGATACCCATAACAGCCGAGGTGGTCGGGGCGCAGCGAGTCGATGTCTATGTACAGGATTCGCATGCGTTAGCCACAGACCCCCGCTGTGAGTTATAGATTACGGGACCCCCGTCCGGTGTCGTCAGGACAGCCTGACCGGCTCGCCGGCGTCCGCGGACTCGTAGATCGCTTCGATGATCGCCACCGCTTTGCGGGCTTCCGTCGCGTCGAGCGCGTAGGGGTCGTCGCTGTCCAGCGAGCCGAGAAACGCCGCGAGGTTTCGGCGGTGGTCGGCGTAATCGATGTCCATCGGGTCGGCCGCCCCGCCGCTTGCACCGCCCTGTTCGCTGAACGTCTCGCGGATCTCCGCGTCGGCGTCGCGCTCGTCGCGGAACTCCCACGTGACGAGTTCGTCCTCCCGAACTTCGGCGGTGCCGTCGCGGCCGCCCAGTTGCACGCGCCGGAGTGAACCGGGGTACATCGACGTTGCGCCGAGCACCTGCCCGACCGCGCCGTTTCGGTAGCGAAGCGCAGCGACGGCGGTGTCCTCGACCTCGACGTACTCGTCGTCGTGGCCTCGAAGTGCAGTGTAGGCGACGACCTCCTCGACGGGGTTCTCGTCGCGGTCGAGGTCCATCGCGGCGCTCGCCAGCCACTGCATCGCGTCGATGCCGTGGATCGACTGGTTCATCAGCGCGCCGCCGCCGTCGAGGTCCTCGGTCCCCTGCCACGCGTCGGCGTAGTACTCGTCCTCGCGCCACCACGGCACGTAGGCGTTTGCGACCGAGAGCGTCCCGAACCGTCCCTCGTCGGCGGCGTCGTGGACCGTCTGAAACACGTCGGTGAACCGCTGCTGGAAGACGCCACCGAGCGCGATGTCGGCCGATTCGGCGGCGTCGATCATCCGGTCGATCCGCTCGGTCGTGATCTCCAAGGGCTTCTCGCAGAGCACGTCGATCCCCCGCTCGGCCGCCGCGAGCGTTGGTTCGAGATGTGCCCCGCTGGGCGTACAGATTATCAGCACGTCCGGGTCGGCGTCGTCCAGCATCCCCTCCGTGTCGGCGTACCACGAGCAGTCGTGTTCGGACGCGAACTCCCGGCCGGTCGACTCGGTCCGGCAGGACCCCGCAACGAGCGTCGCGGCATCGAGGTCGGCGATCGACCGCGCGTGCATCTCGGCGACGGCGCCGACGCCGGCTATCGCTGTTCGGTATGTCTCGGGCATCGTCATATTTCTCTGGAGACGTATCGAGCAAAAGCGTGTCGGCTTTCGGCATTCTGCGGCGAATGATTTAATTCCCGGCGCTCGCACCACCGGAGTGCGCATGACTCAGTACACAGCAGCCGTCATCGGTACCGGCGCGGATCCCGACGACAGAGTCTGGGGCGAGAGCGCCGCGATGGCGTACTTTCACGGCGACGCCTACCAAGCAATTCCGAACTGCGACCTCGCCGCCTGCGCCGACATCGTCCGCGAGAACGCCGAAGCGTTCGCCGAGGAGTACGACGTGCCCGACGCGAACGTGTTCGAGGACTACGAGGAGATGCTCCGGACCGTCGAGCCCGATGTCGTCAGCATCACGACTCCCGTCCCCACGCACGCCGACCTCGTCGTCGGCGCGGCAGAAACCGGCGCTCCGGGCGCGATCCACTGCGAGAAGCCGATGGCCCACACGTGGGGCGAGTGCCAGCGCGCCGCCGCCGCGGCCGACGAACACGGCGTGCAGCTCACCTACAACCACCAGCGCCGGTTCGCCCCGGCGTGGCGCGAGGCCAAGCGCCTCCTCGACGACGGCGCGATCGGCGACCTCCAGCGCGTCGAGATGGGTGGGAAGAACCTCTACGATTACGGGACGCACTTTTTCGACCTGTGCAACCACTTCGCCGGCGAGCACCGTCCTGAATGGATTCTCGGCCAGGTCCACTACGAACGCGAGGACGTTCGATACGGCGTCCACAACGAGAATCAGGCCCTTGCGACGTGGTCGTACCCCAACGGCGTGACCGGTCTCGCCGGCACCGGCTTCGGCACGGGCGCCGAGGCGATCGGTTGTGCTCACCGGCTGGTCGGCGACGCTGGCGCCATCGAGGTCCACCCCGACGGCGTCGACGCCGACCTCCGCTACCGGGGCGACGGCGACGGTTGGCACGCGCGGTCGTTCGACGAGCGTGACCTTCACAAAGCGACGCTGGAGCACGTTCTCGACTGTGTATATACCGACGAAACGCCCGTCGTCTCGGCAGCGCACGCGCTCCGGGCGACGGAACCGATCTTCGCCGCGTGGGAGTCCGCCCGGCGGCGCGGGCGCGTCGACCTCCCGCTCGACGCCGAGGGGAACGCCCTGACGGAGATGGTCGACGACGGCACGCTGACGCCGGTAGCCGATGAATAAGCTGCCCGGTTCACTCGTACGTCGCGTCCACAGAATCGAGGCACTCGAAGAGCGCCTCGGCGGCGAGTTCGTACCCACCGGGGCCGCTGTACCCGCTTCGCTCGCCCGCCCGCTCTAGGTGTGGCTCCAGCGACGCCGGCCCGTCGAAGCCCCGATCGGCCAGCGCCGATATCGTCGCAGGGATCTGTCCGTCGCCGTCGCCGGCCGGCTCGACCGCCCCGCGCTCGCCGAACTGGGCGTCTTTGACGTGCAACTGCTCGACGTACTCGATCAGTTGCAACAGGGCGTCGGGATACGGCCGGACGCCGATTTCGAGGAAGTTCGCGGGATCGAAGATCGCCCGAAAGTTCGGCGAGTCGATGGTCGTCAGCAGATCCCGACACCGCCCCGGCGTGTCGCCGTAGATGTCCTTCTCGTTTTCGTGCAGTAGCGTGACGCCGGCCGCCTCGGCACGTTCGACTTTGGCGTCCATCCGTCGAAGCACCTCGTCGCGGTGCTGTTCGGGATCGTCGTCCTCCGGAACGTAGTACGAAAACAGCCGAATCCGGTCGGTGTCGAACGCGTCGGCGACTTCGATCGCACGCTCGAATCGCTCCAGATGGGGCTCGAACTCGTCGGTGATCGCTATCTTGCCGATCGGCGATCCGATCGATGTCACTTGTATTCCTCGCTCGTCCAGTTCGCTCCGGACTCGACTGACCTGCTGGTCGGACAGATCGAGTACGTTCGTCTCTCCGACGCTCCGCAGGTCGAGCCGCGAAATCCCCAGCGATTCGAGGACATCGAGCTGTTCGTCGAGGTCCGGCCCGATCTCGTCGGCGAAGCCGCTGACGCCGAATCTGTGGTCGGTCATACGATCGACGGGTGGTGTCATCCCTCTATCAACGTTGTGGTCGGCGCGGCCCCGTTCGCGGTGTTCGACCTCTCTCGTTTTCATTACGATACTCAATGTCGAACAATCCGGAAGAATAAAACGCACTGCCGGCTGAGTTGTTGGCGAATACATACAGACTATCCATGTCTATGATGCAAGCGTGCGCCTCCGATGAGGAGCGTGCAGAAATCGACAGGAAAGTGGAATCGCTCTTAGAGGAGATGACGCTGGACGAGAAGGTCGGCCAACTCAACCAGTACAACGGGTCCGAACAGACCGGCCCGGCCGTCGAGGATGTCGACGTCGAAGCCGAAATCCGGGACGGGCGCGTCGGGTCGATCCTGAACGCCTCGGGGTTAGAGAGCCACGTCGAGTACCAGCAACTGGCGGTCGAGGAATCGCGGCTCGGCATCCCGCTGCTGTTCGGCTACGACGTCGTCCACGGCTACGAGACGCTGTTTCCGATCCCACTCGGCGAAGCGGCCAGTTGGAACCCCGGTGCCGCCAAAGAGGCGGCCTCGATCGCCGCCGCCGAGGCCGCCGCCGACGGCTATCACTGGTCCTTTGGACCACCGGTCGACGTGACTCGCGACGCTCGCTGGGGGCGTGCAATGGAGACCAGCGGCGAAGATCCGCATCTCGGAAGCGAACTCGCGGCCGCTCGGGTCGAGGGCTTTCAGGGCGACGACCTCGCAGCGACCGACACCGTCCTCGCGTGCGCGAAGCACTATGCTGCCTACGGGGAAGTCAAAGCCGGCCGCGAGTACAACACCGTCGATATCTCCGAGTCGACGCTACGGGACATCCACCTCCCGCCGTTCGAGGCCGCCGTCGACGCCGGCGTCGGCACCGTGATGAACGCCTTCACTGACTACGACGGCGTGCCCGCGGGCGCGAGCGAACATCTCGTCCGCGACGTTCTCAAGGGGGAGATGGGGTTCGACGGCTTCGTCGTCTCGGACTGGAACTCCTTCCGCGAACTCATCTACCACGGCGTCGCCGCCGACGAGCGCGAGGCGGCCGAGCGCGCCATGATGGGTGGGTCGGACATGGACATGGTCGGCCACATCTACAACCACGAACTCGCCGATCTCGTCGACGACGGCGTCGTTCCGGAGGCGTATCTCGACGAGGCCGTCCGGCGCGTTCTCAGGACGAAGTACCTTCTGGGCCTGTTCGAGGACCCCTACAAGTACTTCGACGAGGACCGACGCGAGGAGACGATCCGCGCCGACGCCCATCACGAGACCGCCCGCGACGTAGCACGTGAGTCGATCGTCCTGATGGACAACGACGATGCGGTGCTCCCGCTCGACTCGCCCGACGAGATTGCGGTCGTGGGCGGCCTCGCCGACAGCGCCGACGACGTGCTCGGTGATTGGCGAGCGAGAGGCCATCCGGACTACGCCGTGAGCGTGCTCGACGGAATCACCGAAGCAGCCGGCGACGGCATCGACGTGACATACGCGAAAGGCTGTGAGCGAACCGGCGAATCCTCCGAACAGCTCCGTCAGGACGCCGTCGACGCCGTCGCGGACGCCGATGTCGCGGTCGTCGCGGTCGGCGAAACGTGGGAGCTCTCGGGTGAGTGCTCCAGCCGGACCGACATCGGGCTTCCGGGCGAGCAGCGCAAACTTCTGGAAGCGCTCGTCGAGACTGACACGCCGGTCACCGCCGTGCTGATGAACGGCCGGCCGCTCGCTGTCCCGTGGCTGGCCGAGAACGTCCCCGCGATTCTCGAAACGTGGTTCCTCGGATCGCAGGCCGGCAACGCTATCGCCGACGTGCTCTTCGGCGAGTACAACCCCTCGGGGAAGCTTCCGATCACGTTCCCCCGATCGCTCGGACAGGTCCCGATCCACTACAACCACCCGCCGACGGGGCGGCCGAAAGAACAGGCCGAACCGGGCTGGGGAACGTCCTACCTCGACGAAGCCAACGACCCGCTGTACGCGTTCGGCCACGGGCTCAGCTACACTTCGTTCGCGTACACCGATCTCGAACTGAGCGCCGACGCCGTCGACATGGACGAACGGCTGCAGGTGCAGGTCACCGTCGAGAACGGCGGCTCGGTCGCCGGCGAGGAGGTCGTACAACTGTACGTCCACGACCTCGTCGGGAGCCGGACCCGCCCCGTCAAGGAGCTGAAAGGGTTCGAGAAGATCGAACTGGAACCGGGCGAGCGCCGCACCGTCGAGTTCGAGTTGGAGAGCGACGACCTCGCCTTCTGGACGCTCGACGAGGAGTTCGCCGCCGAACCCGGCGAGTTCCGCGTCATGGCCGGGAGCGCGTCCGACGACATCCGGTGTGCGGACAGCTTCGAACTGGTCGAGTAACTCACTTTCCTGTCGCTTTCGCCTCGGCGCTGTGGGTCAGATCGTGAACCGTTCCGCTTCGAGCAGCCCCGTCGGTCCCGATCCGACCGGGTGGTTCACGAACGCGTCCCGGACGGCGCCGTCGCGCAGGTAGTTTGCGATCGCAACGAGCGAGATGCCCTGATCGAGCGCCAGATACGCGTTCGTCGTCCAGTCGCTGACGAGGCTCATCGAGTCGTAGAACCCGTACTCGGTATCGAGGCCCCGGTCGACGTAAGCATCGAGCGCCCCTGCGATCTCGCTCTCGCTCGCGTATTCGAGTCCCAGAAGCGTCGCGTGCGGCGTCGCAACGTCGTCGCGCTCGTACCCCTCGATCCCGGCGCGTGCAACGCCGAACTCGGCGTATCCGTCCGGTAGTCCACACGGCGAGAACCCCCACGCGTCGTAGCCTTGCTCCTCGGCGTGGTTGATCTGTAACTGCACCTGCCTGCGATTGTTCGCCCCTAGCGCATGCTGGCCGCGCGATCGTTCCGGCAGGACCAGCGACGGCATCAGCGACTCGAACATGCTCCCGCCCCACGAGGGTACGTACCTGATCCCCTCGTGTTCGTAGTGGCCTTCCCAGACGCGGTTGTCGTCGTAGGCTCGGAACTCTCCCTCGGGATCGCCCTGCTGATCCCACTCGGGCGGGAACGTCCGGAACGTGTCCCACCAGTGTGACCGCGGCACGTCGCCGTTCCCGATCCCCACGTAGCTCGCGATCCGCGTCTCGGCGTTGAACACGCCGTAATGGAAGCCGAGATCATCGCCCGATCTGGCGTCGAAGCCGCCGTACAACTGGCCGAACGGCTCCCCGCCCTCGAAGGGGTTCGACACGTCGGGGTCGTAGAACCGGTCGAACGACTGGCCGGCGAGAATTTCGTCGGCCATGGGTCGAAGTTCGGGGAACGCCCCACCCGCCGCGACGAGGCCGGCCACGAGCCAGCCGTTGTCGATCGTCGAAATCTCCCACCAACCGCCGTGGTCTTCGGCGACTGCACCGTTGCCGATGTCGTACCACCGATAGAACAGCCCGTTCCACCGGTCGAGTTCTCGTAGCATTACAATAATCTCGTGCGCGCGCTCGCGCGCACTTGACTTGGAGATGACTTCGAGTTCCGACGCGGCTACCGTCGCCAGCAACTGGAGGCCGACGTTCGCCGGTGATGTCACCGACCGTCGTGTGTACCCCGCCGCAGTGGCATCGACGCGGTCCGGAGCGAACCCGGTATCGTCGTGCGAGAACTCGTCGAAAAACGCCCACGTGTCTTGTCCGATCCGGTCGAGCCGCGAATCCAACTGCGCCGCGGCGTCGTTACTGTCCGGTAAGTCGTTCGCCTCTCTGGACTGGCGCGTTAGTGCGAAGCCCGTCGTCAGTCCGCCACCGACTCCGAGAGCGCTGAGAACCGCCCGTCGACTGATGATGCTGCTGTCGTCAGAACCTCCCATTGATCTTCCGTTTGGTCCCCAGGTCCTATTGCTTTGTGACAAGATAGTAAGCACACTCTCCTTTCGTCCGCCCAAAATATCGAGATAACAACCTGCCTCACGCTCTGTTCTCGTTACGAAATATCCCTTCAAACGTTAGCGCTCGGGGCCGAGAACCTTGTTTTCCGGACCCAGAGCGGTTCCAGAACCAGTATCATTATATACCGTTACACCTAGATTGGGAACGAAGCTCACAGTCCACAGGTAAGCACCAACTATGAGAGATTTCGAGCCAACCAGACGCGACTACGTGCAGGGTATCGGTACGGCCTCACTCCTCGGTCTTGCGGGGTGTATGGGCCTCGGCAACGACGGCAACGGCGGTGGGACCCACAGCAGCTACATGTCCCCCGAGGAGCGAGAAAACCTCGACTTCGTCGAGCAGGAGTATCGGATCGCCCACTCCAACGACATCGATCCGAGCGAGCTCTCGCTCAACATGAGCAAGTGGCAGGTGTACCCGTGGGGTATTCGAGCCCTCCTCGAGGGTGCCGATTACTACGAAACCCTCTACGAAGATGGGTACAACGGCGTCATCATCGACAACGTCGAGGTGTCGCCGGGATCGGTCACGGTAACGGTCCATGAGGATGCCGCGTGGAGCAACGGCGATCAGATCACGGGTAAGCACGTTCGGAACCACGTGCTCCGAAGCATCTTCATGCGGGTCAGCTCCCCGCGAAACGAGGTCCAATCGCCCAGCGAGGTCGGCGCGCCGATGCTGCTGGTCCGGTCGCCGACCGACGACGGCGGCGATTGGCGCCAAGACGCGATCGAGGTCGACGGCAAGTCGGTCACGTTCAAGACCAAGGAGGGCTGGTACGGCGAGCAGTGCCCGTGGACCGAGGACACGCTCAAGCGTGAGTTCTACGGTGCAGTGCCGGAGATGCCCGTTTACAACCAGATCTTCGAGGACTTCATGAGCCTCGAAGATCCGTTCGGCGAGAACTTCAGCGAGGTCGAATCCCTGCGTTCTCAGTATCGCAACATGGATGTCGGCTGGGAGGATGTCGCCACCTGCGGCCCCTTCTACCTCTCGGAGGTCAACCAGCGCGAGTACACGCTCGAGAAAAACGAGGGGTATCCCTACGCGGACCGGATCAACTGGCCGACGATCAAAGCCGAGTACATCGAGGGCGCCCAATCCAAACGCACTGCGCTCGTCGAAGGGCACCTCGACGCAAGCGGTAGCGTCTCCATGCCCGAACGGACGCTTTCGGCGCTGCCCGAAGAGATGGTCGAGTTCCGTCACGAGGTCCCCTCGGGCGCCTCGTTCAACGTCCACATCGGCGACGGCAACTTCAGCGACGTTCGGGCCCGACAGGCGATCCAGCACGTGATCGACCGACAGGCGATCACCGAGGCCGTCTCCGGTGAGACGGTGATCGAGGCCTCGCCGATCGAGATCCCCGGTGCCATGGGCGGCATCGACGAGATTCTCAGCGACGAGTTCCTCAGCTCGCTGAACAAGTACGAACCCGACCAAGAGCGTGCGACCCAACTGCTCGAAGACGCCGGGTTCTCGAAGGAAGGCGGCACTTGGATGACGCCCGACGGCAACGAGTGGAGCTTCCGCATCCAGACCGACGCGTCCGTCCCGCACATGGAGACGCTGATGGTCAATCAGCTCCAGAGCTTCGGCATTCAGGCCGAGCTGTACACGCAGGACAGCGCCGTCCTGCAGCAGAACAAGGAGTCCGGCAGCTACGATATGGCGCCGGGTAGTTGGGGCGGCGAGGCTCACTCCGCGCTCGCGTTCTTCTGGTGGATTCCCCAGAACCCGGTCCAGCGCGGCATCCACGGCATCTGGACCGACGAACAGGTCCAGCAGTGGGGCGAGGAGGTCGAGCCGGTCAACATCGACGAGAACGGCTACGCCCACAACTTCCAAGCCGAGCATCTCAAGGACTACTTCACGATCGAGGCGCCGCCGGTCGGTGAGCCCGACGGCGAACTGCAGGAGTACGACACCGCGTGGGCGGCGATGATGCTCGACTGGGGCTACCGTCTGGAGGACCGCAGCTACGAAGAGCTGCTCGAGGAACTGGCGTGGATCTACAACTGGTACGTTCCGGAGTTCCCGATCCACAAGCAGAAGGCCCAGAAGTTCCACAACACGAGCAAGTGGATCGTTCCCCCGGAAGACCAAGAGAAGAAGTGGTACCGCGGGCCCAAATCGCTGATCAACTCCGGTCACATCAGCGCGAAGCCCGAATAACGTCACTTTCGGACGAAGTTACGCTGTCTTCGTAGGCGGGCGGTCGAACTCGGTTATCTCGCCGAGCGCGGCTACTTCTTCGATCGGCCCCAACTCATCGACTGCCGCTCGACTGTGAGAATCTTCTCTCGATCCGCGAGCCCGGCCTCGGCGATCATCTCGCGCTCGTAGCGCTGTCCGAGCATCCATGCCACGAGGAACCCGATCGCGAGCAGCAGATCCCACGCCGGGACGAGCGCGCGGAGCGGTCGAAACAGTGCAACGGCGACGAACGCGGTCAGCACGAGCATATGGACGATGCGTCGTCCGAGGAGGCGATTTGCCATGATACAGTTCCAGACGGGCTACCAGTCCGATAAGTGTTCTCCCCGGTCGCTGCGGTACTGGTGCTGGTTTCTCTCTCCCCTAGCAATTTCCACGGGCCGATGTGCTGACTGTCCGCTTTCCGGAGCGGTATTCTAAACGGTTGTCCCACATCTTTTTATGCCATGAGTATCTTTTAGCTCCCAAGCATGGGATACCTGCGCAACCGGTTGATACAGGCATTCGTAACTTTATTTAGTATAGTGACAATCGGATTTATTTTTATCCGATTGATGCCCGGTGGGCCGGAGGACTACCTCCGGTCGAACATCCGCAACAATCCACAGCGGTACGGCCTCGAGCCTCGCCCGACGCCGCAGGAGATCCAACGCGTTCTCAACGACATCCTGATCACGCCGCCGGACGAACCGCTCTGGGAACTGTACATCGACTACATGACCGGCGTCGTGCAGGGCGACTTCGGCATCTCGTACGTCGTCGAGCCCGGCGCACCGGTGATGCAACTGATCGCCGAGGCGGCGCCGTGGACCATCTTCCTGTCGTCGATCTCGATGGTCTACGGGCTGTTCGTCGGGATCATCCTCGGCACGGTCATGGCCTACTACGAGGGCACGAAGTTCGACCTCGGGATGACCGCGTCGATGCTGTTCAACTCCGCCATCCCCTACTACGTCGCCGCAATCTTGCTGCTGTACCTGTTCGCCTACCAGTTCCAGTGGTTCCCCCGCGGCGGTCGGATGGCGCCGAACACGACGCCGGGCTTTAACCTCCCGTTCATACGCGGCGTGTTCTATCACGCCGCGTTGCCGAGCTTATCGATGATCGTCACCGGGTTCGGGGGTGGTGCCCTCGGGATGCGCGCGAACGCGATCCGCATCCTCGGCTCGGACTACATCCGGGTCGCCCGTCTGCGTGGGCTCTCGGCGTACAAAATCTCGACGCGCTACCTCGGACGCAACGCCATCCTGCCGATGTACACGGGCATCGTCATCGGGATCGGCGGCATCCTCGGCGGCTCGGTCATCTTGGAGACGATCTTCTCGTACTCCGGGATGGGGCTGTTGATGTTCGAGGCGACAGTCGCTCGGGACTTCCCGCTCCTGACGGCCAACATCGTCATCGGGACGCTGTTTTTCGTCGTCGGGACGCTGGTCGCGGACTTCACGTACGCGCTGATCGACCCGCGCGCAGAGCAGTCGAGCATGGGGTGACCTCGTATGGGAACTGACGACACGACGTACGACGGCGAAGAATCGTCACCGTTCACGTCACAGGCCGAATACGATGCGACGGCGGCCGACGTGTTCGAGGAACTGATCGAGGTCTGGGTGGTCGCGCCGATGAAGGTGATCTGGAACGACATCCGGGGCCGCTTTGGCATCCTGATCATCGCCATCTACCTCCTGATGGGGACCGTCGGCGTCGCGTTCTGGCCGACGCCGAGTCTGAGTCAGGCGCCGCGACTCGTCCAGCCGTTCGAGAACATGCGCTACCCGCTGGGGACCGACGCGTTCGGGCAGGATCTGCTCGGACTGATGATCCACTCGACCCCGGCGATGCTCAAGATGATCCTCTCGGGCGCCATCTTCGGCGGCGTCATGGGCATCGCGGTCGGGCTGGTTGCCGGCTACATGGGTGGCACCGTCGACAAGGTTCTGATGACGGTGACGGACACCTTCGGGTCGATTCCCGGCCTGCCGCTCCTGTTGATTCTGGTCGCCCTGATCGAACCGACCAACCCGTGGCTCGTCGGGATCGTTCTGAACATTCAGGGCTGGGCGGGCGGCTCGCGTGGCATTCGCGGCCAGACACTCGCGCTCCGGAACAAGGAGTACGTCGAGGCGTCCCGATCGATGGGGCAATCGACCTCGAACGTCCTGTTCAAGGAGATTCTTCCCGAGTTGATGCCGATGATCGTCATCGGATTCCTCGGCGGCGCAACCAGCATCATCTCGGCGTCCGTCGGGCTGTACTTCCTCGGGATCCTGCCCTACTCGACGCAGAACTGGGGCGTCGTCCTGAATCAGGCGTACATGCAGTCGGGGGCGCTGTACTCGCTGGAGGCGGCCCACTGGCTGCTGGTGCCCCTGTTTACGATCACGTTCCTCAACTTCGGGTTCGTGTTGCTGGCACAGTCTCTCGACCAGGTGTTCAACCCTCGCGTTCGCGCCCGTCACGAAGCGCGCAAGCAAAGCGCCGACGACGGTCCGCAAGGCCCGCAGAACGACGAGTTCGCCGACGACGCGGCGACTCAAGTCGGGGTGCAGTAACTGATCAACAATGTTCGAAGCAACTGAAGCGACCACGGCCGAACCGACATCGAACGAAGACCCGATCATCGAGATCCGCAACGCGCACGTCACCTTCGACATGAGCCGCGGACAGGCGCGCGTGCTCAACGACATCGACATGGACATCTACCGCGGCGAGACGCTCGGCGTCGCCGGCGAGAGCGGCTGTGGCAAGTCCATGTTCGCCTCCGCGTTGCTCGATGCCGTTCGTGATCCCGGACAGCTCCACGGCGAGATCACGTACTACCCCGACGAGGGAGAACCGGTCGACATCCTCGATCTCGCAAAAGGCGACATGGACCGCATCCGCTGGCAGGAGATCGCCATGGTGTTCCAAGGGGCGATGAGCTCGTTCAATCCGACGACGACGATCCGCGCGCACTTCGAGGAGACCCTCGCAGCGCACAACGAGGATAAAGACGAGGGCATGGAGCGCGCCCGACAGCTCATGCGCGATCTCAACCTCGAACCGGATCGTATCCTCGATTCCCACCAGCACGAACTGAGCGGCGGGCAGCGCCAGCGCGCCCTGATCGCGTTGAGTCTGGTCTTGGAACCGGAAGTGCTCGTCCTCGACGAGCCGACCGCCTCGCTGGACTTGCTCATGCAGCGGACGATCCTCCGCTTGCTCCACGAGGTCAAAGAGAAGTACGACCTGACGCTCGTGCTCATCAGCCACGACCTGCCGGTCATCTCCGGCTTCGCTGACCGACTCGGCGTGATGTACGGCTTCGAGTTCGTCGAGTTCGGCGAGACGACCGACGTGATGTACAACGCAGCCCACCCCTACACCCGATCGCTGCTTCGCGCGACGCCGAACCTCGACATGCCGATCGAGGACATCGTCACGGTCGAGGGGACGAGTCCCGATCCGGTGAACATCCCGTCTGGCTGTCCGTACCACCCGCGGTGTCCGGTCGCCGACGATCGCTGCGAGATCGAGAAGCCGGACATGAGCGACCTCGACGAACCCGGCCACGAGGCCGCGTGCTTCTACACCGATCAGGCGAAAACGTCGATTCCCGTCACCTTCGGAGGTGAAGACCAATGAGCAAGACTGTCGACGACCCGCTCCTCTCGCTGGAGGATGTCAGCGTCGAGTTCAAGGACGAACCGCTCATCGAACAGGCCCTACCCGATAACATCGTCGAGCGCTTCGGACTGGGCGAGTCGCCGGTCAAGGCCCTCGACGACGTTACCGTCGAACTCGCCGAGGAGGACGCGCTCGTGCTGGTCGGCGAGAGCGGCAGCGGCAAATCCACGCTCGGCCGGACGGCGATCGGCCTGCAGGAATCGACCGAGGGGTCGGTCAAGTACGACGGGTACGACATCGACGCCGTTCGCGAGGGCGAACACGCCGGCGAGGTCTATTTCGAGGACATTCGCCGTGCGCTCCAGATCGTCCATCAGGACCCCGGGTCTGCGCTGAATCCCTACCGGACGGTCAAGTCGACGCTGTCCCAGCCGCTCAAGCTCTGGTACCCCGACCTCGACCTGAACGACAGGCGAGAACGCATCCGCCGGATGCTACAGACCACCGGTATCACGCCCGCAGAGGAGTACATGGAGCGATACCCCCACGAGCTCAGCGGCGGCGAGCAACAGCGCGTCGCCATTATCCGTGCGATGCTCGTCGAGCCAGACGTAATCCTGCTCGACGAGGTCGTCAGCGCGCTCGACGTGTCGCTCCGAGTCGACGTCATGGACCTGCTGTTGGAACTGCAGGACATGTTCGGCACCTCCTACATCTTCATCTCGCACAACCTCACGAACGCGCGGTACTTCGCCGACAAGGCCGACGGACGGGTCGCGGTGATGTACCTCGGAAACATCGTCGAGATCGGGAGCGTCGAGGAGGTAATCGGCGATCCGAGCCATCCCTACACCAAGATCCTGAAGTGGGCGTCGCTCCCGCTCGATCCGATGGAGGGACGCGAGACGATTCCCGAGGAATCACCGATCATGATGGAAGACCCGCCGGATCCAGCCGACCCGCCAAGCGGCTGTCCGTTCCACGAGGCCTGTCCGAAAGCCCGTGAGGCCTGCCGGAACGAGGAGCCGGAACTGCTCTCGGCAGACGACGACACTGACCGCCTCGTGTCCTGCTTCCGCGAAGATGAGCACCACGAGTACTGGAACAGCGAACCGATCCACGACGAGGAACGGGACATCCCGCTGTAACGACTGACACACCTACACTACAACAATGCTAGAATACACCCGACGCGCGATTGCGAGCCGATTCGACCACCCGATCTTCGCGCTGATGTACATCATCGCCGTCCTGCTGGCGGCGTCCGGAGCGACCGTGCAAGCGATGATCCGGGCCGGCATGTCCGACTGGGCTCTCGGTGCCGGATTCTTCGGCGTGTTCGCCGTCTTTTTCGCGCTCATCGGAACGATCTGCTACGCGCTCTTGTTCCTCGTCAAGGGCGTCTCGATCGCCCGCGACCGGATGGGCCCGGCGTCCTAATCGGCCGCGACCGCCCCCGGAATTCTGCCCTTTGTCGCATCGCCACACCGTAGCTATTCCGCGGTTGCAAAGCATTTATTACTAACAACCGAGCAGGTACCCCCATGGTCGGAATCGGACTCGGAGCCCAGGAATCGCTGATTCAGCGCCGGGTGGACCGACGCGGAGCCGCACTGGAGGCGATCGTCGTCATCCTCTGTGGCCTGCTCGGTGCCGCCGGGTTTGCGTACTTCGCGCTGGAAATGTACTCGGCGCTCGAAGCGCCGCTGCCGTACACGAACTACACGCTGATCGGGATCGTTCTCGGCCCGATGCTCACCGTCTTCGGCATCTGGGTGCTGTACACCGTTGCGGCCCATCTGGTCGCTAACTTCCTCGGCGGCCGCGGACCTATTAGCCGCGCGCTGCGTGTCACCGGCTGGGCGATCATGCCGATCGGCGTCTGGATGCTGCTCCGATCGATCGTCATCGTCGCGCTGTTCTACAGCGTCGACTTCCCGCCGAGCCCCGAGGGAATCTCCCCGGAAGCACAGGTTCAAAACGTCATGGAACTCGGTCTGGAGAGCCCGGCGTACTTTGCGACCTTCCTCGTTGGGCTGGTGTTCGTCGCGTGGAGTTGGCGGCTGCTCGCCGTCGGCATCGAGAACGCAAAGGAAGTCTCACGGGACAAGGCCCGCAAGATCGCGGCGGTGCCGGCCGTCATCGTCGGCCTCTACCTGCTCCAGTCCGGGCTTCAGTGGTGGACGCCGTTCTGATCCGTGGCGATGCCACGCCGCTTTGCTTCCGCTGTGCTGTCGATCGGCGTCCCCGAGCGGGAAAGCTTTAGGGCGATCCGGCGGGACCGGCAACCATGAACCGGAACTTCTGGAAGGGGATGCTCATCGCCTGCGTGCTGATGCTGCTGTTGCTCGCTGTCTCCGTTCCGTTTCTCGAACCCGGATCGGCGACGTTCGTCGTCCTCCAGTTGGCGGCGATCCATCTCGTCGTCGCCATGGGGATGATCAGCGCGCTGCTGTACTTCGAGTGGGACCCCTTCGAGCCGTTCCGTCCCTGAGACGACGCTCGCGTCGGCCGCTTTTTCGGTGCTGGACGATAGTTTGAAGCGTCCCCACGGCAAACGAACGGACGTTCAAATGGGCGCGTTCGAACTGCTCTCGCGGCTGGTCCGACGGCCGCTCGACCGCTCCGAGTCCGCCTCGATCCCCGAGGCAACAGTTCGTACCGCGGAGCGTGCCCGCGGCGAGACGGTCACGCCCGCGGTGCTGGCCAACGCGACGGGCCGCTCGGACCGTGCGATCACGGAGTATCTGGCCGACGACGAACAGCCCGAGTACGTGTTTCAGGGGAATCGACTGCTGATCAGCGACGGCGAGGACACGGAGACGAAGTACCCGACGCGGGATACGCAGGTCGTCGTCACCGATCGACGCGTCCTGATAGTCTTCGGTGGGCAACTCTCAGACGAACTCTGGGAGACGCCGCTCGAGGACGTACAGTACGCGTATCTCGACGACGAGTCGTGGAAACGCCACCTGATCGTCGAGGCCAACCGGGACGACAGCCCGATGACGTTCTACGTCGATGTCACCCTCGAATCGAACGTCGACGAGGTTCGAGCCGGCGCCGAGTACGTCCGCGAGCGGAGCGAGTGACGCTCGCATCTACAGCGCTGCAGGCAGCCGATCTCGGCGCCTCCTCCGAGAACAAGGCTTATTTCGATTCCGACGTTCCTGTCGAACTATGAACGGCGCCCCCGAACGCACGCCCACGGCTCGCGGCGAGTGCTCCGCCGGCCGCCGGGGTTTCTTGGCTGGACTCGCGTCAGGGGGTGCCCTCGCGCTATCCGGGTGCTCGGAACTCATCGGCGAGCGGAACGCCGAACTCTCGGTCGATGTCGAGGGACGGGCTTGGGTCACGAGCTTCGAAGGCAGGCTCGCCGACCGGCAACTCGTACAGCCGACGGGACTACTCGCTGCGTTTGCCAATGATATTGGATTCGGGCTCGGTCCCGAACCGGGAGCATCGTCGCCCGTCCTCGCCGATGAGCACGCGGAGACGCCGTCGACCGTCTCGATGACGCTCCGTCCCGATCTGGAGTGGAGCAACGGCGACCCGCTCACCGCCGCTGATGTGGGCCGGTGGGCGTATATGCTCCGAGCCGGGGCGTCCGGACTCGCTCCAGTCCCCCAGATCAAGTCAGGGGAGCGGCGTCCGCAGTCGCCGTGGGAGGCCGTCACCGATGTCCGGTGGGACGACAGGACGATCACGCTCGAGGGCCGGTTCGACGCCGTCACCAGTCCGCTGTACGCGCTGAACGCGCAGATCGGCGCTCGCCCTCGGGCGTACTACGACGGGCTCTGGAAGGAGTTCGTCGCCGCCTTCGACGACCGGCCGTGGGAGGACGCCGACACGCGAGCGCGCGTCGCCTCGATCGTCGAGGGCGACCTCTGGACTCTCGGCGACGACCGGCTCCCCCCGGCCGGAATCAACTTGGAAGACGACTACGTTGGCACCGGCTTGGAGGCCGCCTACAGCGGTCTCTGGTACCCCTACCGAACGGACGGGAGCAATCTCCACTTCACCGTCAACGATTCGCACCCGTTCGCCGACCGCGTCTCCTACGACGAAGTCGTCTGGGCGTTTCGCGACGATCCGGACGCGCGACTGTACGATCTCCGCTCGGGATCGATCGACGGCGCCGTGCTCGACGACGTTTCTCAGCACGCCGTCGAGAGCGTCCCCGACGCGATCAGCTCGTTCGACGGGCCGGCGACGGGCGGGGCCGCGCTGCAGTTTAACCACACGACACACCACCTCGGCGAACGCGACGTTCGGGCGGCGATCGCCGCCGTCATCGACAGGAACAGCCTCGTCGAGGCGACGGTCGATGTCGGCGACGACGCCGTCGACATCCCCGGCGTCGATCTCCAGCACGAGCGCTGGGCACCGGCGAGCCTCCGGGATGTCTCCCGACCGTACGCCAGCGACCACGAGCGGGCACGAACCCTGCTCGAACGGGCCGGATTCGAGACGAACGGCGGCGACTGGCATACGCCCGAGGGCACTCCGTTCGAGTTCACCGTGCTCACCGCCGATCCGGACCCGACGCTGGCACTGTCGATCGCACAGCAACTGCGCTCGTTCGGGATCGACGCCTCGATGAAGCGCGTCGAGGCGACGAGCTACCAGCAACTGCTCCGAACGGGCCAGTTCGCCGCCACGACATCGTCGTGGTCGAGCCCCAACGCCGCCGGCCTCCCACGCGCTCGCACTGGCGAGTACGTTCGATCGCTCGTCCGCGACGGTCGATTCCCCGAGTCTGCGTTTCTGGCGGCCGCGGTCGACGACGCCGTCGCCGAGAACGGCGGCCTGCGCTGGGTGTCGACCGGACCGTCTGCTGCTGACCGGCGGCTGGCGTTCGACTCGGCTGAGGCGCTGCGGGCCGTTACGGTCGATGCGCCGCCGATGGGCCAGCCCGATGGGACGCCGCGCGCGTGGCCGTATCTCTACCACGCCGTTCAGTCTGCGACGGCTGCCGATTCCTCTGACGCGATCGAGCACGCCAGAGCCTGCACGTGGGTGTACAACTACCAACTTCCGCGGCTGGAGCTTACGATTGACGTTCCGACGATCTTCCACGACACGTCCGAGTGGTCCGTTCCCCCAGCGGACGACCCGGCGTGGCGGTACGCCCGGCGCGATACCCAGCCCGGCGGTCTCTGGTCCGCACTCGGCTGGGGTCACGTCGACGCCGACTAGAAATCTCCCCGCTACTGCCCCGAGTCGACGCTCAGAAACAGCTCCGGATCGCCTCGACCGGCGCCAACGCGAGCGTCAGTTCGCCGTCGACCTCGGTCGTGTACGCCAACGCCTCGTCGTTCCCGACGAACTGTGGCTGAACTGGCCGCTCGTCGGCCGATGCCGGCCCGGTTCCGACTTCGATGTGCTCACCGGTGTTCCGATCGGAGACGCGAATCGACGGTTCGGCGCCGTCAGTCGTTACAGCCACCAACCGGCCGTCGGCGGTCGCGTGTGCTCGCGCTGCCGGGATTGACCACACGAGCTCCCGACGAGCGAGTTCGAGGTCGAGATACTCGACGCCGTCGGGGGAGACGTACCAGATCCCCGTTCCGTCGGGATCCCACCAGTGGCCGTCGTGCCTGTCGGGAAGCAACTCGTCGAGCGGCCGGGCGCCGAGTCCTTTCCGTGCGAGCAGGGCCGTTCCGGCCGGCGCGTCGCTGTCCTGTTCCGATGTCCGAGCGAACAGCAGCAGTGAGGGATCGGTCGGACTGTAGCTGACGCGCGCCGCCGGCCAAGTACGGTCGTGCCATGATTCGACGGTGCCGGTCGCGGTGTCGAGCGCGCCGACGCGAAACGTTTCGCCGTCGATCGTTCCGAGCCCGATCGAATCGCCATCGACCGACCGGGTTAGCCCCGCGGCGATCCGCCCACAATCCGGTCGCGTCGCGGCGGCCTCGGCCCTATCTGTCCCCTCTCCGGCGTCGAGCGCGCCGATCTCTCTACCTGTGCCGTCAGCAGGATCGACGCTGACGACCGACGTGGCTGTTGGGACGAGCAACTCCCCGGTCTCGCGATCGGCCGTCGGCGTCGCCCCGTCAGGGAGTTCCATCGCCAACTCGACGAGCTCGTCGTCACGTAGATCGGCGATGGCGACGGTCGATACCTCGTCCGTGGCCCCGGTCTCGATCGGCAGATATCGCCCGGTCACCACGGCATCCGCGACGACGGCGTCGAACCAGCTACTCTGCCTGATCGGTGAGTGATCGAGAATCGCGGTCTCGATGCCAGCACCCCCGGTCGCTACCGTCGAGAACAGCGCCGACGTTCTCGGGTCGATCATGCGTCCACCTGCTCTCGACCGAGACACGGTCGGCCGCTGGCTCGGGTCGTAGTCATCCTGTCGGATAGCAACGCCCCGACGCTGGTAAATCTACCTGCCTGCTCGCAGTTGTGACGGCGCGTCGTCACTCACACTATCGAAAATTACTTACGTTCGTTGGGTTATCAATGCGATAGTATGCCACGATCCAGCAGTGTAGCCAGAGGTGTACGTATCGCTCACCGTTGTCGCAGAACGATCTCCGATAGACTGGTAGTATGACGCCGTCGATCGACCGGTCTGCCGCTGTTATCGTTCTCGTCGCCCTGGTGAGCGTCGCCGGGCTCGGACTGACCGCGGCGACGCTCGACACGGCCAAGCCCGTCGGTGGGAGTAGCCAAGATCAGGTTCTAGAGCCTCCGGACCCACGGGACGATCTCGGAAGTAGCGACCAGCGAACGGGCTCCGGCGGCGACGCGAACCAGTCCGCCGGCAGCAGTAGCTCCTATCAGTCACTGACGACCTGCGTGTCGTTCCTCGACACCACGCTGGGGACGCTGTCGGTGCTACTCGCCGTACTCGGCATCGCGTTGCTGATCTACTCGCGGTACAACGCGGCGCTGGCGCTGTTTACCACGTGGACGATCTTCCCACCCATCATGCTCGGGTACTTCCTCGTAACCGACTGTGGTGGCGGCGCGGGTATCGCCGTAGGGAACAGCGCGAGCGGCGGATTTGCGACTGGCGGGCAGGGAATCGTCACCGCGACTGACGTTCCGTCGTGGATGCTCATCGCTCTCGTCGGTCTGCTGATGGCCGGCGCCGCGGCGGTGCTGTACCGCACCGTCAACGCCGACGAAGCGGTCGTCCCGCAGGCCGAGGACGATGACGACGACGTTCACCTCGACCAGTTCGCCGAAGCGGCCGGCCGCGCGGCCGACCGCATCGAGGAGCACAACGAGGACGTCGACAACACCGTCTACCGCGCTTGGATCGAGATGACCGAACTGCTCGATGTCGACAGTCCGGAGACGTACTCCGCGGGCGAGTTCGCCGACGCTGCCGTCGAGATCGGCATGAACGAAGACGACGTGTCCGAACTGACTCACCTGTTCAACGAGGTCCGCTACGGCGGCAAGGACGCCGGCGCACGCGAGGAACAGGCCGTTTCGATCCTTCGCAACGTCGAATCGCAGTACGGAACTACCGACGGACAGACTGATGACACCGACGACACACCAATCGACGAACCGGCAGGCGACGGGGAGGGTGATCAACGATGAGCGCCGACTCGAGCTTTGACGCGCTCGTCCGGAGGGCGATGCTCGCCCTCGGGTTCGTGGCCATCGCGGTCGGGCTGGTAACGTACGTGCTGGTCGATCCGCTCGTGAACGTCTTGCCCTCTAGCTTCGCCATCGCGGCGATCGCTGGCGTGCTGGCGTTTGCGATGGGCGCGTGGATGATCCGATCGCGCACGTCCGGCGGCGTCCACCAGACGGCGATTCCGAGCGTGGAGCTGCCACTCTCGACGCCAGCGCCCGGCGGCGACATCGACCGTGCGCTCTACCGTCTCACTCACTACCGAGAGGGCACCGTCGAGTACCGCGACCAGATTCAGGAACGACTCGCGTCGGTCGCCGTCGACGTCATCCGCCAGCGCGACGACTGCTCGCGCGAGGCCGCGGTCCACAAGCTACAGGAGGGCACGTGGACCGACAACGAGTACGCGGCGTCGTTCTTCGCCGGCGGCAGCCCGCCCTCGAAGTCGATGCTCGACTCGCTGTCCGACCGGCTGACCGGTGGCGGCGAGTCCGACTACCAGCGCTGGGTCCGGATCACGGTCGACACGATCGTCGAGCGGTCCGGCATCGACCTCCAGCCTGCGACCGATGACGACGATGACGACCCTGAGCCCGAAGGTCTGCTCGAACGGTTGCAGGCCCGGTTCGGGTCGGACTCGTCTGTCACCCAGACCAGCACGAGCTATCAGGACATCTCGACGGACGACGACGCGACCCGACTCGGCGACGGCATCGTCGCGGGCGACCTGCTCGAAACCGGCCACTGGGCCGGTATCACCGCGCTGGCGCTGCTGGCGGCCGGCTGGGGGATCGTCACGTTCACGCCGTCGATCCTGCTGCTGTCGGCCATCCCGGCTGCGCTCGCCGCCTACGCCCGACTGCGCATCGAGCCGGCGGTGACGAACCTCGATGTCGAACGTCACGTCAGCGATGAGTCGCCCGAGCCGGGTGACCTCGTCGACGTGACCGTCACCGTCCGCAACGACGGCGACAGCTACCTGTCCGACCTCCGACTCGTCGATCGGGTTCCGCCCTCGATGCAGGTCGTCGAGGGATCGCCCCGGATCGCTACGGCCCTCGGATCGGACGCGACGGCGACGTTTACTTACACCGCTGTCGCGGGGCGTGGCGACCACGAGTGGCCGCTGCTCGTCGTCGCACGCGACTTTGCCGGCGCCATCGAGCGCGAAGTTGCGATCGATGTCGAGACCGGCATCGAGTGCTCGCCGGCGCTATCGAGCCAACACGGCGCACCGGTTCGCTCCCAGACCTCGCTGTACTCCGGGCAGGTCGACACCGCCCAAGGCGGCGCCGGTCTGGAGTTCTTCTCCGTCCGGGAGTACCGCGAGGGCGACCCGATGAAACGCATCGACTGGAAGCGACACGCCCGTACCGGCGAACTCGCTACCATCGACTTCCGACAGGAGCGGGCGGCGAAAGTCGTCTTGCTGTTTGACTCCCGCGACTCGGCGTACGTCTCGCCGCATCCGGGCGCCAAACACGCCGTCGACCGCAGCGTCGACGCTGCGATGGAGCTGTTCCCGTCGCTGTACGACCGCGGCGATCTGGTCGGCGTTGCGGCCTTCGACACGGTGCCGTGCTGGCTCGCACCGGGCGCCGGCGAGGAGCAACTCGAACGCGCGCGAAACATCTTCACCGATCATCCCGCGATCTCGACGCTCCCGCCCGAGCACACGGATGTCGGCAGCAAGTACGTCGACCCGATGACGCACGTGCGCCGACAGCTCGCCCCCGAGGCGCAGGTGATGCTGTTCTCGCCGCTGTGTGACGACTACACGGCCGAGGTCGCCCGCCGCCTCGACTCCGTGGGCCACCCCGTCACCGTCATCAGTCCCGATCCGACCGCCGCCGGGACGATCGGCCAGCGTCTCTCCCGCGTCGAGCGCACGATGCGGATCGTCCGGCTGCGCGAACGCGGCATCCGGATCGTCGACTGGGAGCCCGAGGAACCGCTTGGAATCGAACTCGAACGCGCCGCCCAGAGGTGGGCAGTATGAGCACGAACACAGACATGCCAGCCGACCCCGACCCGATAGAACTAGATCACTCGCCGACCAAGCTCAGCACCATCGCGGCGGTCGGCGCCGCGGTGCTGGCGGCGCTGACCAGCGCCCCGTTCGCGCTGCTCGCGTTGCCGGTCGGCCTCGCCGGTGCCGGCGCCGTCGGTGCGGGACTGATCGTCGCCGAGAGCCGGACGTGGGTGGCCGTCGGCGTCGGCGCACTGTTCCTCTCGGTGCTCATCTCCGGCGGCTTCGGAACGCCGGTCGAACTCCTGCTCGTGAGCATGGTCGCGACCGTCCTCGCGTGGGACTTCGGACACAACGCCATCAGCCTCGGCGAGCACGTGGGGCGTCACAGCACCACCCGCCGCAACGAGATCATCCACGGTGCCGCGACGACGATCGCGGCGTCGCTGGCGGCCGCCGTGGGGTACGGCGTGTACGCCATCGCCGGCGGCGGACAGCCGGTGGCCGCGCTCTCGCTGTTGCTGTTCGGGATCGTCTTCCTGATCTGGGCGATCCGGACCTGACGCTCGGCGACGCCGCTTTTCGTCTTATTCTCCGTTCTCGCGGGTAGCTTTATACCACGTCGGTCGAAACCGGGCAGGCGCATGCACTCTTCGTTCGGACTCGATAGTCTCGCTACGGTATCGGACGCCCGGTCACGATCGATCACAGCCGAGAATCCCGACGGCGAGGTCGGCGCCGGTGGACAGGCCGCCAGCGATCTCGGTCCCGGACGGAAGGGACGGCCCTGCCTCAGCGATGTCCCTTCCGGTGCCACCGAGACGCTCGCCGAGATCGACGGACCCGGTTCGATCGATCACATCTGGTTCACGCTCCCCGACCGGACCGACGCCGGCGAGCACGTTCTCCGGGATGTCGTCGTTCGAATGTACTGGGACGGCGAGGACGACCCGTCGGTCGAGGTGCCGATCGGCGACTTCTTCTGTAACGGCCACGCCCGCCGGACGACCGTCAACTCGATGCCGGTGGTCGCCGCGCCCCACGGCGGCCTGAACTGCTACTGGCCGATGCCGTTCCGGGAGAGCGCCCGGATAACGATCGAGAACCAGCATCCCGGCCCCCTCCCGGCGCTGTTTTACCAGATCGACTACTCGCTCGTCGACGAACTGAGCGACGACACGGCGTACTTCCACGCCCAGTGGCGCCGCGAAAACCCTACGACTACCGGCGAGGACTACACGATCGTCGACGGGATCGAGGGACAGGGTCACTACGCGGGGACGTACCTCGCGTGGACCGCGCTCGAAGGCGACTGGTGGGGAGAAGGCGAGTTCAAAGCCTACATCGACGGCGACGACGAGCTCCCGACGATCTGTGGCACCGGCGCCGAGGACTACGTCGGCGGGGCGTGGTGTTTCGATGCAGGTGATGGGCCCGAGACCTACTCGACACCGTTTCTGGGCTACCCGCTGTACGACGACGGATCGGACGGGCACGGCGGACCGCCCAAGCACGGCCTGTATCGCTGGCACGTTCCCGACCCCATCCGGTTCAAAGAGGATCTGCGCGTGACGATCCAGCAGATCGGTCACGACGGTCGTAGCCTGTTCGAGCGTTCGGACGACATCGCCTCGGTGGCGTATTGGTATCAGAAAGAGCCCCATGCGGCGTTTCCGGCGCTTCCCGCCCCCGAGAAGCGGCGTCCCCGGTGACCGGGTGTTGACAGTCGAGACGTGGCGGTCGGACGCAGGCGACCGCCGTGCCGTCGGGTGCTATGTTCCCGCACGCAACCGTCAACTCTAAGGGACTGGACTGATACCGCTTTTTCATGGCTGTGACAGAGTTAACCATAGAGGAGGCTAGCCAGCGCTGTGAGGACGTCATAACCGAGATCCAGTCGGCAGTCATCGCGGACCGGGAGTTCCTCGAGGACGTGCTCCTCGGCATCCTCGCCGACGGCCACGTGCTGCTCGAAGACGTTCCCGGGACCGGGAAGACGCTGACCGCAAACAGTTTCGCCAGCGCGTTCGGGCTGGACTTCTCCCGCGTGCAGTTCACGCCGGACCTGCTGCCCAACGACGTTTCCGGGACGAACATCTACAACGAGCGCGAGAACACCTTCGAGTTCCAGCCCGGTCCGATCTTCGGTAACGTCGTGCTGGCCGACGAGATCAACCGCGCGCCGCCGAAGACACAGGCCGCGCTGCTCGAAGCCATGCAGGAAAAGCAGGTCACCGTCGAGGGCGAAACCCGCCAGCTCCCCGAGCCGTTCTTCGTGCTGGCGACCCAGAACCCCGTCGAGCAGGAGGGGACGTTCCCGCTTCCCGAAGCGCAGGTCGACCGTTTCTTCGTCAAGACGAGTCTGGGCTACCCGGACAACGACGGCGAGGTCGAGATCCTGCGGCGCCGCGTCGGCCGGATGGATTCGACGCCACAGGCCGAGCAGGTCATGGACGACCCCGAGGAAGTGCTGGCGCTACAGGAAGTCCCCGAGCGAGTGCGCACCGAGGACGATATGCTCAACTACATCTCTGAGGTCTGCCGGATGACCCGCGAGGACCACCGCGTCCAGACCGGTGTCTCCCCGCGTGGGACCCAGCGTCTCCTCGAGTGTACCCGCGCCCGTGCCGTGATCGAGGCCCGCGAGTACGCCACGCCCGACGACGTCAAGAACATCGCCGAGTCCGTGCTGGCCCACCGTCTCGTGCTGACGGCCGAGGCGAAGGTCAACGACGTCGACAAGCGACAGGTCGTGCGCGACGTGCTCGACGAGGTCCCGGTGCCCACGGTCAACTGACGCCACAGCGACGATGCGGTAGCGACTGCTGTACCGCGCTCGACAGCGCGGTCACAATCGTTAAGTATTGGACGGATAATCGTTAGGTAACGATGAGCTCAGAGGGGCAACTGATAGTCTGCCGTCGGTGTAACGAAACGATCCCGCTCGAAGAAGATAGCTGCCCGCACTGTGGAACGACGATTCGCGGGAACGGCCCGTACATCGGCGCCATGCTGTTCGGCATCATCCTCGCCGGGGCGTCGCTCCTCCGGCTCGGGGAACTTCTCGCCTTCACCGTGCTGGGGGCGCTGATCGTCGCCATCGCCGGATACCTGTTCTACAACAAGCGCCAGCGCATCCAGAAGGCAAGTCAGCGAGCCTGACGCCGGTCGGGCCGCTCCCGACCGAATCTTTTTGAGAGTTCCGAGCGCTCGGTGAGTCGTATGGTGACGATTCGCTCTCCCTACGAAGATAGCGGCACTTGGCTCCGCGGCAACGTCCACGCCCACACCACCGAAAGCGACGGTACTCGACCGCCCGAGGACGTCATCGACGATTACGCCGCCCGCGGCTACGACTTTCTGGCACTCTCCGACCACGATACGCTCGTCGATCCCGACGAGTATCGGTCGCAGACAGGGATGGTGCTCGTGCCCGCAGTCGAGGTGAGTGCAGGTGGCCCACATCTCCAGCACGTCGGGGCGTCGACGGAGGTCGACCCGGACGAGGACCGGCAGGCCGTCGTCGATACCATCGACGAGAACGGCGGATTCGCAGTCGCCAACCATCCCAAGTGGCTCCACGAGTTCGAGCACTGGTCGCGGGAGGAACTAAGCCGGATCGAGGGATTCGACGGGATCGAGATCTACAACGGATTGATCCAACGCCACGCTGGTGCCGCCAGAGCGACCGACCGCTGGGACTGGCTGCTCTCGCAGGGCCACCGCCTCTGGGGCGTTGCGGCCGACGACTCACACCGCGGCGGCGATGTCGAGGAAGGCTGGACAGTTGTGCAGTCCGACGAGCGAACGCCGGCGGCAGTTCTCGACGCGCTTCGAAACGGCCGGTTCTACTCCTCGACCGGCGTCACCGTCGAAACAGTCGGCGTTGACGGGAACGAACTCCTCGTTTCGACGGCCGATGCCGACCGAATTCGACTGATCAGCGACCACGGCGTCGTTCAGCAGACCGTCGACAGCTCGACAGCCACGTTCCACCTCCCCGAACAACTCGTCCGCGGCGGCGACCACACGTACGTTCGCGTCGAGTGTCTCGGCCGAGGCGGCGACGCGGCTTGGACGCAACCGATGTTTCTGGACTCATAACTGCCGAGTAGTGGGTCTGCCTGCGCCGAATCCACGCGAGCGTCGTTGCTACTCCCCCGTCGCCTATCAGGGCGCTTGCGGGAATGACTCACGTAATCACAACTTATTTGGTAGTTACTCTCAGTGTCACACGCATGACTCTGTCAGTCGTTGGTATCGACTTCGATCACGTTCCTGACCTACTGACGCGGATAGTTGACAACCTCGCTACCTCGCTGGATGCCACTGTCACGGCGGAGAGTGTGCGGCGATGAGTGTTGACCCGAGCTTCGAGGCACCGGAACTCCCCTACGAACCCCGCGACCCGAAGTCCTACGAGCCAGCCGTCGGGCTGATCGGCTGTGGCGGCATCACGGGCACACATCTCGAAGCCTACAGCGACGCGGGCTACGACGTTCGAGCGCTCTGTGACATCGACGAGGCCGCCGCCGAGGAGAAGCGCGAGGAGTTTTACCCCGACGCCGACGTGTACACCGACCACGAGGAACTGCTCGCCCGGTCGGATATCGACGTTGTCGACATCACGACGCATCCCCAGCACCGCCCGCCGCTGATCGAGGATGCGATCCGGGCCGGCAAGCACGTTCTGAGCCAGAAGCCGTTCGTCCTCGATCTCGACGTCGGCGAGCGCCTCGTCGAACTGGCGGCCGAAAACGACGTGCAGCTGGCCGTCAACCAGAACGGTCGCTGGGCACCCCATTTCAGCTACCTGCGACACGCAATCGCTGAGGGCCACGTCGGCAGCGTCCTCGACGTGGACTTCTCGGTGCACTTCGATCACGACTGGATCGCCGAGACGCCGTTCGACGATGTCGAACACGTCATCCTCTATGACTTTGCGATCCACTGGTTCGACGCGCTCTCGTGTTTCATGGGCGATCGCAAGCCCCAGCGAGTCTACGCCTCGGAGGCGACCTCACCGACACAGCAATCCTCGAAACCGCTGCTCTCGCAAGCCAGTATCGAGTACGAGGGCGCACAGGCGTCGATGACGTTCGCTGGCCACACGCAGTTCGCACAGGAGGACCGCACTGTCGTTGCGGGCACCGAGGGAACGCTCGTCAGCACCGACGCGGGCGGCGACGGACAGACGGTAACACTCGAGACCGAGCGAGGGACCGCATCGCCGGACCTCGACGGCGAGTGGTTCACAGACGGGTTCCACGGTTCGATGGCGGCGTTGCTCCGGGCGATCGAAACTGGCGAGGAACCACCACACAGCGGCCGGAACAACCTCGCCAGTCTCGAACTGTGCTTTGCGGCGGTGGCCTCGGCCGAGCGCGGCGAACCGGTCGTCCCCGGCGACGTGCGTCGGTTTCCCGGAGAACAGTGACGTGAGAGCAGTGCGACCAGCAGTTCAGCCTGAATTCACGATGTATCCACTCGACAGTAGACCGACGACAGACGATCCGACGATGTGGCCGGCAACCCACGGAGCGGCATCGAACGCGACCGGTCGATCGGTGACGGCGACCGCACGGAGCACCCACGAGAGACTCTCTTCGGAGGTATCGCGCTGAGATGCCCCCGAACGCTCACGACGACGATGACGACTCGTTCGACGAGATCCGAAACGAGAGCGGCTCGTCGATCTACCGGCTGTTCCGGGAGTACGGGCGCAAGCACTGGCCGCAGTTCTTCGGCGGCGCCGCCGCGAGCATCCTGCAGATGGCGATGGAACTCGTTCCGGCGTTCGTGCTGGCGATCGCCATCGACTCGCTGTTCTTCGATACGCGCGCGTTCGCGCTCCCGCTCGTTCCCGAGGCGTGGCTCCCCGAGGCCCAAGGCGCACAGTTTCTCCTCGCGGCCGGCCTCGTCGGCGGCTCGTACGCTCTCAACACCGGGCTCGGCTGGATCAACGACTACATGTGGAACGGCTTCGCCCAGCACTTCCAGCACAACGTTCGCGTCGACAGCTACGACGCCATGCAACGACGGGAGCTGTCATTCTTCGACAACCGCCAGACCGGCGAAGTGATGTCGGTCCTCAACAACGACGTCAATCAGTTGGAGAACTTCCTGACCGGCGACCTCAACACGATCATCACCGTCGTGGTTCGCGTCGGCGGGATGGGCGTCGTCATGCTGGCGATCAACTGGCGACTCGCGTTGATCCCCGTCGCGGCGATTCCCATTCTGGCGTATCTCAGCTACAAGTTCCGCGAACTGATCCATCCCAAGTATCAGCGCGTGCGGAAGTCGGTGGGACAGATGAACTCCCGGCTCGAAAACAACGTCGGTGGCATCCAGACGGTCAAAGCGTACACAACCGAGCCGTTCGAGACTGGCCGAGTCGAGGATGCGTCCCGGGAGTACCTCGACGCCCAGTGGGACGCGATTATGGCACGCATCACCTTCTTCCCGACGCTGGCGATCACGACGCAACTGAGCTACGTCCTCGTCTTTCTGATCGGCGGCTGGTGGGTCGTCACCGGCTCGCCGCCGCATCCGTTCTTCAACGGTCCCAACAACGCCATGACTGCTGGGACACTCGTGTTGTTCTTGAACTACACCCGGCGGTTCTCGTGGCCGATGCGCCGCGTCGGCGAGGTGCTGAACAACTACCAGTACGCGGAAGCCGCCGGTGAGCGGATCACCGGCCTGCTCGACCTCGAACCGCGCGTCAAGGACGCTCCCGACGCCACTCCGCTGGACGACCTCGAGGGCCGCGTCGAGTTCGACGACGTGAACTTCTCCTACGAGAACGACGAGGGCGACCCCGAGCAAGTGCTCCGCGACATCTCGTTTTCGGTCGAACCGGGCGAGTACGTCGGTCTCGTCGGGCCCACGGGGGCTGGCAAGTCGACGCTGATGAAACTGCTGTTGCGCTTCTACGACCCGGACGACGGCGACGTTCGGATCGACGGCGTCGACGTCGACGAGGTCACGCTCCAGAGTCTCCGAGACTCGATCGGCTACGTCAACCAAGAGCCGTTCCTGTTCTACGGCACTGCCCGGGACAATATCGCGTACGGTCTCGACGACGCCGACGACGACGAAATGTACGAGGCGGCGCGGATCGCTGGTGCCCACGAGTTCGTCGAGGAACTGCCCGACGGCTACGACACGATGGTCGGCGAGCGCGGCGTCAAGCTTTCGGGCGGCCAGCGCCAGCGCATCGCGCTCGCCCGAGCGATCCTTCGGGATCCCGAGATCATGATCCTCGACGAGGCGACGAGCCACGTCGACAACGAGACCGAGGCGGTCATCCAGAACAACCTCTCGGGGATGATCGCTGACCGAACGACGTTTGCGATCGCGCACCGACTTTCGACGGTCCGGGACGCCGATACGATTCTCGTTCTCGAAGATGGCGAGATCGTCGAGCGAGGCACCCACGACGAACTTATCGACGAGGACGGGATGTACGCCGACCTCTGGAACGTGCAGGTTGGCGATGTCGAGGCGCTTCCCGAGGAGTTCGTCGAGCGCACGAAACAGGGGTACGCGGACCGAATCGACACCGAGTAACGCCCCGTCGACGGCGTTCCGAAACCGGATGACAAGCGGGCAGCGGACGGCGGGAGAAAGACTATGTGCGATTATCGGAACACCAGAGGTATGGACAGACGATTACGACACGTCCGACTGGACGATACACCGTTCGAAGCGAACGCTCGACCGATATCGAACGTCGTCGAGGTGCGTCTCTGCTATGTCTGAGACGCTTCGCGTCGCGTCGTACAACGTTCGGGTCGCGTTTGGCGACGACGGGCCGGACGTGTGGCCGAATCGCGTCGACGCCGTCGCAGGGGCGCTCCGACTGCACGCTCCGGAACTGGTCGGCCTGCAGGAACCGACGGCCGAGCAGCTCGCCGATCTCAGCGAGCGACTTCCCGAGTACGAGTGGGTCGGTGTCGGCAGGAACGACGGCGAGGACGACGGCGAGTTCTCGCCGATCGGCTATCGGCCCGACCGACTCGAACTGCTGGCATCGGATACGTTCTGGCTCTCCGAATCGCCCGACGATGTCGGCAGCGTCGGCTGGGACGCCGCGCTCCCCCGGATCGCTACGTGGGGCCAGTTCCGTGATCGAGCGACCGGCCGGCAGTTCGTCCACGCGAACACGCACTTCGACCACGAAGGCGAGCGCGCACGCATCGAGAGCGCATCGCTGCTGGCCGAGCGACTGCCGACGCTGGGCGCTGCAGACGATCCAATTGCCCTCACCGGCGACTTCAACAGCGAGCCGGATTCGACGCCCTACGAGACACTGGTTTCGGACGGCGGCGCCGAACTGGTCGACGCCAAGAGGCGGTCGGAGCACGGTCACCACGGCCCCGACCACACGTTCACCGGGTTCGAGGATCCAACCGCCGGTCGGCGCATCGACTACGTCTTCGTGACGCCTGACATCGGCGTCGTGCAACACGCTTCGTGTGTTGATCTCCGCGCTGACGGTCGTGTTCCGTCGGACCATCTGCCAGTCGTGGCAGATCTTCATTTCGAGTAGCCCCTCTGGCCGTCGCACCGTTCGATAACAGCCGTTACACGACGCAGAATCGAAATAAAGTGGAAACAATGAAAAAGAATATATGCGATGGGATGAATGGCTAGTTCACGGTGGTTGGAGTGTCCACCGTGCGTCTATCCGACGATACGCGTGAGTGTAATACGCAGATGTACGCTGCGGGCGGATAGCGATCCGCCACTCTTTTCGAAGATATTACGAAACGAGTGTTCACGAATCACGGAAGCTAGTAGTACTGTTCGACAGCACGGCAACCTTGATAGTCCACCGGATACTACGCCGATCCGCGGGATGCCGACTATCTATCGCTGCAGAGAGTTCGAGCACCCCTCTCTCGTGCATCCCGTCGTAATCCGGCGTAGTACACGGCCGTCCGTGGGCGGGTCGATAGCCCCGCCGACCGGGTTTATCACGGCAATTTGAGCCGCCACAACGCCTCAGCCTTGGTGAGTTGTTGCTACTGTGTCGCCGGTCGTGTTGCTGTGAGTTACTCAGTCAGCGTGACGACGTACTGGTCGGAGTTCAGGATGACCCGCTGAGCGGTGTCGCCGAAGACGGCTTTTCCGGTCGGCCGCCGACGCTGCCCGACGAGGAAGATGTAATCACAGTCGTTGTCCTCCGCGACGCTCAGTATCGTGTCCGCTCGCTCGCTGTCGCCTTCGACGGCCCGGCCGATCGCTTCCGTCTCGATGTCGAGATTCGAAAGAAGATCAGTAATCGCACTGTTGGCGACACTCTCGGCGTACTCCTCGGCGGTCGTATTGTAGCTCCCGCCCTCGACATCCGCGATCGAATCGATCACTTCGGCGTCATTCTGGAACTCCTCGTCGCTGACAACGGTCAACACATGCAGTGGCACGTCCGCGTCGGCTGCGAGCTCACCGGCTTCCTGAATCAGTTCTGGCGCACGATCGCTCGGATCCGTAACTACGAGTGGACGATCCATGGACTACCAATGGTCGATGACCCATTAATACCTTATCCTAGCCGTGAGGGCAACGCGCGAACTGCACGCTCGATGCGCCGGTAATCAAACTGGCACGGACCACCAGAAGGATTTACTCCGTTCCCGAAATACGTCCTTGCGTGACGGACGAAGACCGTGCATGTTGTGCCGGATCGCGGGACCGGCAGCACTCGTCGGTGGCCGAGCCAAGCGACGAGCGACCGGCGGACGTACCGACAGCGACCGACCCGGCCACAGCTGATGACGACAGAACGAACGCGATGACTCGCCTCGACGGCGGCCCGTTCCTCATGGGAACGGACTCTGGCGCCGGCTTCCCGCAAGACGGAGAGGGTCCGGTACGGGAGGTCACTCTAGACCCCTTCTACGTCGACCGGTTTGCAGTCACAAACGCCCAGTTTCTCGAGTTCGTCCGCGAGACGGGTTACACGACCGACGCCGAACGGTTCGGTTGGTCCTTCGTCTTCGAGGATTTCGTGAACGACGCCGACCGCGACCGAATCGCCCGAACCGCCGACGGGGCATCGTGGTGGGTCGCCGTCGAGGGCGCCGATTGGCTCCATCCAAACGGCCCCAGCCAGACTGTCCTCGACAACCGATCGCTGCTGAAACACCCCGTGACGCACGTCTCGTGGCGCGATGCCGCTGCCTACGCTGACTGGGCGGGGAAGCGACTCCCGACGGAAGCCGAGTGGGAGTACGCGGCCCGCGGTGGCCTCCGCCGGCGGACGTTCCCGTGGGGCGACGAACTGCGTCCCGACGGCGAGCACCGGTGTAACATCTGGCAGGGCGAGTTTCCGGAGCAAAACACAGGTGACGACGGCTACGTCCAGACTGCACCCGTCGACGAGTATTCCCCTAACGACTATGGACTGTACAACGTCGCCGGTAACGTCTGGGAGTGGTGTTCCGACTGGTTTGATAGAGAGTACCACACTACTGACGCCTACTCGTACGACAACCCGACCGGCCCCGACGACGGCACGGAACGAGTGATGCGAGGCGGCTCGCATCTGTGTCACCGGTCGTGGTGCAACCGCTATCGCGTCGCAGCCCGATCGAAGAACACGCCCGACAGCTCCACCGGAAACATCGGATTTCGCTGTGTCGTCGACGCCGCCTGAGAGAAAGCTCCCACAGTGCTCGACAGCGTCTGACAGCGCCCGACAGCGCTTCCCTCACAGCGGCGTCACTCGCTGTGAACAGTGAACGTCGCCGCGCGCTCTGCGCTTTCTTCGTAGCCGTATCGGACTGCCCGGGCTCGCACCGTCGTTTCACCCTCCGGAAGGGGAATCGAGCCGGTGTACAGCGACCAGCAACCGTCGTCGCCCGTCGTATACTCGACGGATGCGCCCTGCGTCGAGCAGTGGATGGACAGTGTCGCAGGAGCAGTTAGCGTTGCACCGTCCGGCTTCGCCGTCACTGCACGGTTCTCCGCCGAGTTCGGGACGAACGTCGGTGTGGCTGTCTGTGGCTGATCGTCGCCGTTCCAGCGGTTGTGAACCATCTCCGCCTCCGAGACGTGCCCGAGGTCGTCGACCTCGTCCATCCAGTCGTCCATCGCCGTTCGCAACTGCGCCAAGCGGTCCTCGTACTCGGGATCGCCCGCGAGGTTCGTCGTCTCGTGGGGGTCTTCAGCGAGGTCGTACAACTCTTCGGCCGGGCGGGTGTCCGTAACCCACTGTCGGTCGCCGTCGAGGTCGTCCTCGGCTTCCAAACGAAGCAGTTCGCGCATCGCGGGATGCTCGTTCCTGAACGGTACCCACTGCCGATAGGGGGTTCCGGGTGAGTAGTGACGAATGTACTTGAACCGCTTGTCTCTGACCGCCCGGACCATATCGTAGGACTGGTCGTATCGGTCCCGCGTCGCGTAGACGTGCTCCCGCGGCTCGTCGTCTAAGAGTGACTGGCCTTGAACGTGCGGCGGAACATCGATTCCGCAGGCAGACAGCATCGTTGGTGCGAGATCGACGAGGCTCACCAGCTCGTCGCTGACTGTTCCCGCGTCGACCTCCCCCGGCCAGCGAACGACGAGCGGGACTTGGAGCCCCGAGTCGTACACCCAGCGCTTGGCTCGGGGCAGTCCCTCGCCGTGATCGCTCCAGAGTACGACGATCGTCTCCTCGGCGAGTCCGGCGTCGTCCAGTCGATCGAGCAGTTCCCCAACCCACTCGTCGGAGGCTTCGATGGCGTCGTACTGCCGCGCAATCGATCGCCGCGTCGGAGCGGTGTCCGGGAGATACGGCGGCACATCGACGGCGTCCGGATCTGTGGCAAGCGACTCGTTCTCTTCGGTGTCCCACATACAACTCTCGTGGGTCACGTCGTTGGTGAACATCGCAAAGAACGGCTGGTCGTCCTCGCGGGCCTCGTCCCACCACCCCGCGTCGGAGTCGTGATGATCCCACATCGTGATCGGCTCGCCGAACTGGTAATCCGTCTTCCCCTGCAGCGTACAGTAGTAGCCTGCGGCCCGGAAGTGCTCGGTCACTGCGGTCACGTAGTGAGGTGGAACGGCGTCGTACGGCGTCGCCAGCCCCGGTGCGTCGTCGCTCGTGTGCGTGGTCCGCATGTGATGTGTTCCGATCGAGTTCTGGTAACTGCCTGTGAACACTGCGGAGCGACTCGGCGCGCAGACCGGCGCAGTGGCAAATGCGTTCTCGTAGCGCCGCCCCTGTGACGCCAACCGATCGATGTTCGGCGACCTCGCTAGCTCGTCCCCGTAACAGCCGAGGCGCGGCGAGGTGTCTTCCATCGCTATCCAGACGACATTCGGGCGCTCAAGCTCCGACATACGTACCGTCGCGGAAGGCCATCAAATAAGCATTCGGGTTAAATGCGTCGTCCTGCTTGGATCGGAATCTGGTGAGTGGGAGACGACATACCCGTCTCTGATGAAGCTTCGCCACCAGCCACATCCAGCAAATCATACACTCAAAATAATACTATGCTTAATTATATTTTAGCAACCGCTGTTCTCCAGATCGTCGTTTATCACTGGATTTACCCCACTGATCTACGGCGCAACTATATGTGTGTGCAGCTGAAAATTAATGTCGCTTAAATGATCTAATTCGTATACTCTTCACTGTCTGTCTCTCCACCGGAATTATTAGGGTGAATAATATGTGAATGCTATTTTCTATCGCAAATACTCTGTCTATCACATATTTATCTAGCTAAAATACTATATACGTATAGAATTTTCTCACGCGTTCATCGGCTATTGATTATCCCTTTCACACAGCGACAGCTGCCGCCACAGTCTTGCTATCAGTTTGGACTGTCGCTGCAACTGGAGCAGCATCAAATATATACTCTCAAAGGTAAAAAATCGAATAAACCATTTCCCAAACTATTCTCACTACGCCGAAGTAGGCTCTGTCGACATTGGCGCCAATCATTTGATCTCGCATGGCATTCGCGTGTTCAATACTACGTGTTGTCCGCTTCGAGCTTACCACGATCTTGGAGGACCTAGTATCCCCCTCTCCGTCTCACCGAAGACACTCAGTTATTTTGTATACCATAATGTAGTTTATATGGGGGTCGAATGCGGCTATTATAACGATACAATATCTCTATCGCCGAATATTGGCCGAATCATAGACTGACATTCTTACTTTCGCTTAGTCGAGTAAACCCAAGTAGATTTTAGTACCTCGACGCTGTCGGGTACGCATAGAAGATGGATCCCGATACTGACGGGGATACTGCAGGGGCTCACGACGAGAAAACCCCACTCGACGCGCCGCTCGACGAATTTCTCGACGCCAAAGCGAAAACATACGATCCAAAGACTGGCGCGCGGTCTGGAGCGTACGCGACACAACTCAACCGCACGCTTCAGAAGTGGATCGACTGGCTAGACGACCGCGGCGTCGAGTATCTAGAAGACCTCGACTCGCAGACGGTCGGTCGCTGGGCACAGTACCTCTCACGGCGCGTTGCGTCCCACAACGCCGACGCCGACAGCGGGCTCTCACGGGCATCGGCATGGACGTACTACAATCACGTGTCGGCGTATCTCACCTACTGTCGAGAGTGGGAGTTCATCGCTGAGAACCCAGCACAGGCCGCGGTCGTCGAGAATGCAATGCCCGACCGCCCGAGCGGCGGGTCGAAAAACCAGCAGTTCTGGTCGCCGACCCAGCGACAGACGCTCCTGCAGTACGTCGACGAGCGTGCCCACAACGCGATCGACGAACGGGGGAGTGACGCCGTCACCGAAGTCCGCGACCGGGCGCTGTGCTACCTGCTGGGCTACTCTGGCGTCCGTGGTGCCGAGGTCCTGTCGCATCCGGACACCGACTGGGACGGTCGGAACGGAGCACCGTGGGATGCACTTGATCTTGAGTCAGCGACGATCTCGATCTACGGTAAGAGCCAAGAGTGGGAACAAGCGCCGCTGACCGACAAGCCGCGACCCGCCCTCGAACGCTGGCACGACATCCTCGATCCTTCGACCGGCGAGTGGCCGCTGTTCCCCACCTCACACCGGCCGTCACTGTGGTCGTCACTACGCGAGCAGCTCGAAGAGCGCGGTCACAACAACACCGACGAGTTGCTTGATCCGTACGATGACGTGATGGATGCCTACCGAGCGTATGACTGCGTGCCGCCTGCACTGACCACGGCTGGCGGACGCCAGCTTCTCAAGCGGCTCAGCGAGTCTGCTGGGGTCGATACCAGCGACGACTCGAAGAACTATCTCACGCTACATGGCGCGCGTCGTGGCGCCGGGGAGATGTACTACCGCAAGGAAGGGGCATCCGCCGCGCAACGGGCGCTACGGCACGCCGACCCGTCGACGACGAGCGAGATGTACAGTCACATCGAAGCAAGTGAACTCTCTGAGATCGGGAGTCGTGTATTCGACGATGAATAGAAGACGGGAGAGGTCAAGGCTGAGATAGAACGAACAGACCCTGTCCAACGGTTTGCGATGTTGAGCGAATCGACCAAGCACAAGCAACTCAAGATCGTCGCAGTTGAGTTCCTAGACCAGTCCAGTCACCAGATGTCCCGGACCGCCGTGTCTTTACGACACTGTTTCCGGTTCGGAGACTGTTTGCACGAAAAAGAACATCGAGTGGCGGATGAGAGTCCGCCCGCAGCGTTCTGTCTGCGTATTACTCTCGGAGATCGCGCCGTACAGATGTCTGGTAAGCACTCCAACCGACGCGAATGTACGCTATACGGCCATCTACAAGAATTTTGTCCCATTCGGTCAGTGAATTCCGGAAACGGTCTCGGCGCTCTACCATCTAAATCGGAGACCGTACTGATAACGGCCATTACGGGGCGCTCGGCGCCGATATCGTTCGAGGGCCATCGGGTTGACGGCAATCGACTGGAGCAGAATTCCGCAGCCAGGTGAACTACCCAACCCTACTCGCTCACCGCTGACGCGGTTCGCTCCTTGAGGAAGGGGACTTAGCGCCTAATTCCAGTTAATTTACGGTCCATCACCTGCAACTGCCGGGTAGCACGATGACAGATAGTATGGAGTACACACGGCTCGGAACGACGGGGCTCGAAGTCTCTCGGTTCTGCCTCGGGTGCATGAACTTCGGGACCGGGGCCGACTGGATGATCAACGACGAGGACGAAGCGATCGAGGTGATTGACGCCGCGCGAGACCTCGGCATCAACTTCTTCGACACCGCAAACACCTACTCGAACGGGGAAAGCGAAAAGATTCTCGGGCAAGCGATTCAGGGGTACGACCGCGAGGAAATCGCCATCGCCTCGAAGGTGTACTTCCCGGCGACGGACTCGCCCGGACCGAATCAGCAGGGCCTCTCCCGAAAACACATCCTCGAGCAAGTCGAGGACAGTCTGGACCGGCTCGGAACGGACTACCTCGACCTGTATCAGATTCATCGCTGGGACGACTCCACCCCGATCGAGGAGACGCTCTCGGCGCTGGATACGCTCGTCGAGGATGGACGCGTTCGATACATCGGGGCCAGCACGATGGCGAGCTGGAAGTTCATGAAGGCGCTCGCAACCAGCGACATCGAGGACTACGAGCGGTTCGCCTGTATGCAACCCGAGTACAGCCTCACGAGTCGTCACGAGGAAGCAAACGTCCTGCCGCTGTGTGCCGATCAAGAGATCGGCGTCATTCCGTGGTCGCCGCTGGCGGGCGGGTTCCTGACGGGGAAATACAGCCGTTCGGACGGACCTGACGGCGCCCGAATGGCTGAGGACGAGAGCGCTCCCGAAGAACGATGGTCCGAAGAAGAGTGGGCAGTGCTCGATGCGGTTCGTGAAATCGCCGCCGAGCGGGATCGAACGCCGGCACAGGTAAGTCTCGCGTGGCTCCTGCACAAGGATGTCGTCGACGCGCCCATTATCGGTCCCCGGTCGATCGACCATCTCGAAGAGAACGTGGCCGCGCTCGATGTCGAACTGTCCGACGACGAGATCGAACGGCTCGAAGCCCCGATCGACCCCGAATGGTCGAGCAAGTACACGTAAGCACGCTACAGCGATGACGTGAGCGACAAGTCAGCGGGCTTTTTATCTCCGTTCACGTAATCGACCTGTATGGAGACCGATATCGGCAACGCGCTGTCGTCAGTAGCATCACCGGGCGTTTCGCGGGAATCGCTGGATCGTCTCGACGAGGACGTAGCAGTAGCCCACGAACGCATCGA